>JANXMB010000023.1 GCA_025354865.1 Acetobacteraceae bacterium
GGTCCCCACCGCTTGACGAAGTCGCCATCCACGGCGCGAATCGCTTCGTCCTTTTTTGCGATCCCCTCGGTTCGGGATCGGCGAACAAGGGGGGCATTTTCAGGCAGCGCGCACACCGCGCGCAATGCTGATCGTGCGTCGAACCCTAGGTTTTGAGCACGCCAGCGGGTGGCCTGCCCTTCCAACTCCAGATAAGCCGGACCCTTTACCGCGCGCTCGAGGAATTGTCGCGCAACACCGGCGAACGTATTCGATTGGCGACGCTGCGCCTCGGCACGTTCCCGCGCTTCCGCAATTTTTGGGTCGATGCCCTTCGCGATCTGCGCGATCCACTGCCGCGCCTTGGCGCGGGCATCGTCCAACC
This sequence comes from Acetobacteraceae bacterium, assembly GCA_025354865.1. Taxonomy (GTDB): domain Bacteria; phylum Pseudomonadota; class Alphaproteobacteria; order Acetobacterales; family Acetobacteraceae; genus Rhodopila. The sequence goes on from JANXMB010000023.1 coordinate 365, forward strand.
CGATCGCGCGATAATCGCCTAGCGCCCGCCGGGTCGGGTTCTTGGGGTTCAGAGGATATCGCGCAACAAGTACGAAGCTGCGATGCCCGGCGGCCGTGACGCGCAGCGCCAGCCCTGGGACGAGTGCATCCTGATAATCTGCCCTTCCTTGGGTCGGGACTCGCTTATCCGATGCGATGAACCGGTCAGTGAGATTGACTCGCGCCATTTACCGCTTGCTCCGGCCGGGGCAACCACGGGGCAACAGATTCGCCCGTTTCGCGAGGTTGCACGATGTTACGAACGGAGCACAAGAATGAGGAAAAATCAAGGATTTCTATGGGTTTCCGAGCCATTCGTGTTTTGCCATGTGCGCTTAGGTTGGCGGTTGGCTGGCGGCTCATAACCGCTCGGTTGTAGGTTCGAGTCCTACCGGGCGCACCAAAATTTTTCGTAATCCATAGACCGTCGGACGAGTCCGAGCCGCGCGCTCCCGCGGGTATCCGAGGGAGACCTCCTCGTGTCGGACGCCGTCGTAGGCTTCCGTCAGCGGAATATGCAGATGGCCGTGCACCGCCACGACGGCGCGGTACCGGATGTGCCAATCGGCGGTTTCCCGCGTGCCGCACCACAGGCTGAATTCCGGATGACGCAGCCGCCGGACCGGACCGGGATGCAGCGGCCAGTGCGACAGCAGCACCGTCCGCTGCCCCGCCGGAATGGCATCGAGCCGCGCGCGGGAAACCCGCAACCGGTCGGCGCACCAGGCCCCCCGATCGGGAAAGGGCGCGGGATCGAGGAAATATTCGTCCGTGCAGACAACCCGAGCGGCAACGGCCTGCGCCATGGCTTCCTGCCAGGTAGTGCCGTCCGGCCGCAACGAATAGTCGTACAGCACAAAAAGCGGCGCGACGACGATGTCGCCATCCGGATCGGGCCATAGCGGGAAGGGATCCTCGGGCGTCGACACATCGATCGCCCGGCATCGATCGACCAGATGGTCGTAGCGCGCGACCCCGCGCCAGGGATCGCCGTCCCGGCTCCAAAGGTCGTGGTTGCCGGGCACCCAGATCACCTTGGCGAAGCGGCTGCGCATCGTTGCCAGGAATGCGACGAGGTGCTCGGCGTCGTGCGACACATCGCCCGCGACCGCCAGCCAATCGTCCGGCGCATCCGGTTGCAGCGCCTCCGCGATCTCGCGGTTGGCGCGATGGTTCAAATGGACATCGCCGATGGCGAACAGGGTGGTCAATGCAGCCTCCAGCATCGCCGGTAGCACGGGAACGGGGCCGGCGCGAAGATGGCCGTACGCATCGGCGACTCCCTTGTACATGCGACGATTGTCTTGACCGCATCCTTGGCCGGCCCGATACGAAGGGGGCAAGCAGCGTATCCCTGGGCTGCCTCGATCCGCGGGACTGATCGAACCGGCGAACGATGACCATTCTTCCCAGCCCGCAGCAGCTTCGTTACCTCGTGGCCCTCGCCGGCAACCGGCATTTCGGGCGGGCGGCGCTGGCCTGCGCGGTCACGCAATCCACCCTGTCCGCCGGCCTACTGGCGTTGGAACGCCAACTCGACGCCCCCATTCTGGACCGCACCGCCGGGCGGCATGTGGTGTTCACGCCCCTCGGCCTGGAACTGGTGGCGCGCGCCCGCACCGCCCTTGCCGCGCTGGAGGCCGTGAGCGAAGCCGCCGACGCCGCCCGCGAGCCCCTGTCCGGCCCGCTGCGGTTCGGCGTGATTCCCACCATCGGGCCATTCCTGCTGCCCCGCCTGATGCCGGTCCTGCGCACCGCGTTTCCCCGCCTGCGGCTTTACCTGCGGGAGGACACGACGGCGCGGCTGGTCGATCGGCTGGCGGCGAACCGGCTAGATCTGCTGGTGCTGGCACTCCCCTGCGATTGCGGCGGGGCCGACGCATTGCAGGTTGCCCGCGACAATTTCCTGGTGGCCCTGCCCCCCGATCACCCCCTGGCCCAGGAAGAAACCGTCCCCGTCGGCGCCTTGTCCAGCGAGCGCCTGCTGTTGCTGGAAGACGGGCACTGCCTGCGCGATCAGGCGCTGGCGGTATGCGGCCTGCTGGCCGGGGAGCGTGGAGACCAGGACCGCTTCGCCGCCACCAGCTTGCACACCCTAGTACAAATGGTCGCTGGCGGGCTTGGCGTGACACTGTTGCCTCGGCTGGCTGTGGCCGCCGGCATCGCCGAGGGCAGCGGCGTCGTCCTCCGCCCCCTATCCGCGGCCGGGGCATGGCGCACGCTCGGCCTCGCATGGCGGCCGAACGCACCCCGAGCCGCCGACTACCGAGCGCTGGCGGCGCGGTTGGCGGATGTTTGTCGGGATATGCTGGGGTAGCGGCGGATAAATGCGCGATAACGTTATCGTACGAGACGATACCAGTTCAGTTGACCCGCTTCTCGCGACCTTCCCAGTATGGTTTCCGCAGCTCCGATTTCAGAATTTTACCAGCACCCGACAGCGGTAACGAATCCATGACGATGGTAACAGTTCGAGGGCATTTGTAATTGGCAATCCGAGCATGGCAGGCAGCAATGAGTTCGGTTTCGGTGGCGGTTGAGTCGGGTTTGAAGCGAACGATCGCGTGTACGCGTTCGCCCCAGCGATCGTCGGGCACCCCGATTACTGCGCATTCGGCGACGGCGGGATGGGCGTAAAGGGCTTCCTCGACCTCGGCCGAGTAAACATTTTCCCCGCCGCTCACGATCATGTCTTTGACGCGATCGACGATGTAAATGAAGCCGTCGTCGTCCATGTAACCGCCATCGCCGGTATGCAGCCAACCGTTGCGCAATGTGTGCGCCGTTAGTTCCGGCTGCTTCCAGTATCCCAGCATGACGGTTTTCCCGCGGCCGCACACCTCGCCGACCGTTCCACGTGGAACTTCGTTGTCGTTTTCGTCCAAGATCGTAATTTCGCAATCCAGGACACCACGCCCAGCGGATTTGAGCCGGCGGGAGATTTTGCCGTCGATCATTAAGGATTCCCATTGGCACAAGGTCATCAGCGGCGACGCTTCGGATTGCCCGTATGCCTGGGTGAACCGCACTTTCGGCATCACCTCGATCGCACGCATAATGACGGCTTCGGGCATCGGGGAGGCGCCGTACAACAAATCCTCGAAGCTCGAAATATCGCGGGTCGTCACGTCGGGATGGTGCACCAGCATGTTGACCATGGTCGGAACGATCAACGCGATGGTGACTTTGAATTCTTCCACCATGCGTAAAAACGTCGCGGGATCGAAACGCGACAGAAACACATGCCGGCCGCCGTTCGCCGTTACGATGAAAGTCATTGCGCCATCTGCGAGGTGGAACATCGGCGCGGCGTGGATATAGCAGGTTTGTTGCCGGAACGGTGCGCCCGTCGAGATGTTGTGCGCATTGGAAAGAATATTGTTGTGGCTGAGCATGACGCCTTTCGATCGGCCGGTCGTGCCGCCGGTATAGAAGATGCCCGCCATGTCGTTGTCGCAACGCCCCGCGTCCGGCGCCGGCGCGGCACCGGTGATCGCCGCTTCGTAGGACACTTGCCCATCCGGCGTCGGCCCGTCGCCAATATATAGAATATGCCGCAGGTCCGGCGTCTCGGGCAGCACTTTCGGCAGTATCGGCACGAATGCGTCGTCCACCAGCAGCCCGGAGCAGCCGGAGTCCGCAAGCCAGAACACGATCTCGGGCGGTGCCAGCCGTGTATTGATCGGCACGAAAACGAAGCCGCCCCATGCCAGGCCGAAGAAGCTTTCCAGATAGCGATCGCTGTTCAGCGCGAGAATGCCGATCCGATCGCCCGGCTTGAATCCCAGCCCGGCCATGGCACCGGCAAGCCGCGCGGCGCGATCGGCGAAGTTTGCCCAATCCTGCGTTCGTTCGCCGCAAATGGTCGCGGTCCCTCGCCCATTGATTTGCACCGCTCGGCGGAGGAATTGCGTAATCTGCGACATAGCGTTGCTCCCTGTTGCCCGCAGTTCACAACGGATTCCAAGGGGTTGGCAACCGATTCAGAAATGCGGCCACAGGCCGGGCGTCGCGACTTCCACCGAATTGTCGTCGGGATCGCGGAAATAAAGGCTGGTTCCGCCCTTCGACCAGCGCAAACGGCTTTCCACCGCGATCTCCAACGCGCCGAGATGCGCAACCCAGGCATCGAGTTCGCCGATCGGAATGCCGAAGCAAACGTGCAACGGGCCGTCGCCATGATGCGGCGGGATGAAGCCGCCCCCGGCCGGTGCCGGTTCCAGCGTCGCGCCGCGTCGGAACAGCAACAGCACCTGACTGCCGGGCACGCCCATGCCGCACATGCGGGAGTCGGCGAAAAACACCTCGAACCCAAAAACGCGCTGGTAGAAATCGCGTGCTCGGCCGATGTCCTCGACATAGAGCGAGGTTTCGAGGACGCCGATGGTGCGGGGAATGGTCAGGTATCGTCTACCGGATCAAACCGGCCAATGGGCTGGACGGATCGGCCCCCATCCGACGCGGCATCCGCCCGGCCAAATGCGCCAGCCGGCCGGCCTGCACTGCGTGTTTCATGGCTTTGGCCATGACGACGGGGTCCTTCGCATGCGCAATTGCCGAGTTCAGCAACACCGCATCGCAACCGAGTTCCATGGCGATCGCCGCGTCCGAGGCCGTGCCGATGCCGGCATCGACGACGAACGGCACCGTCACATTCTCTTTGATCATGGTCAGCATGGCCGGGTTTTGCAGGCCCAGGCCGGACCCGATCGGCGCGCCCAAGGGCATGATCGCGACGCAGCCCATTTCCTGCAACCGCACCGCCGCCAAGGGGTCGTCGGCGCAGTAAACCATGACCTCGAACCCATCGGCGATCAATTCTTTCGCCGCCTCGAAGGTGCCGGGCATGTCGGGGTAGAGCAGCGGCGCCGGCCCGAGCACTTCGAGCTTCACAAGGTTCCAGCCGCCGGCTTCGCGCGCCAGCCGCAGGGTGCGCACGGCTTCCCGAGCGGTGAAACAACCGGCGGTGTTGGGCAGGTAGGTGATTTTTTTGGGATCGACGTAGTCCTGGAGCATCGGCGCTTTGGGATCGGACAGGTTCACCCGGCGCACCGCCACGGTGACAATTTCCGCGCCGCTGGCTTCGATCGCCGCCGCTGTTTCTTCCAGATCTTTATAGCGGCCGGTCCCGACGATCAGGCGCGAACGGAAGGTCCGGCCGGCCACCGTCCAGGTATCGTCGCCAGCAACTGCTCCGTCCACGTTCAGCCTCCACCAATGAAATGCACGATCTCCAGCGAATCGCCGCTGGCCAATCCGGTTTCCGCATAGCGGGACCGAGGGACGATTTCCTCGTTCAGTTCCACCGCCACTTTGCGCATGTCGAGCTCCAGCAGAACCAACAGTCCCTGGACGGACAACGGCCCGCCTGCGGGTCCCTCGAACGATCGGCTTTCGCCATTCAGGGTCAATGTCACGGTACTCGGCATGCCCCGATTATGATGCCAGCGCACCCAGTCGGCAACCAGGGCCGGCAACCAGGGCCGGCAACCGGGCGCCGGGTTGGACCGGCGCCCGGCACTATGCTACGGGCTTGCCGCAATGCTTTCACCCCCCGATTTTACCGGAGGATTCCGCGTGAACTCTATTCCCACCGATCCGGATTCGATCCGTCGCCTCGGCCAGATCATGGCCGACACCGGGATGACCGAGCTTGAACTGGTCATCAAGGATGCTCGAATCAAGGTGGTGCGGGGTGGCGCCGCAACCCCGATGGCCGTCGCTGCGGCACCCGCCGCAACGGCCGCCCAGCCGGCACCGGCAGCACCCGCGCCGACCGTCGATGCATCCAACCCCGGTGCGATCGCCAGCCCGATGGTCGGGGTCGCCTATCTGTCGCCCGAACCAGGCTCCCCCCCGTTCGTCGCGGTCGGGCAGCAGGTGGCGGCCGGGCAGACTGTGCTGCTGATCGAAGCGATGAAAACGTTCAATCAGATCAAAGCCCCCAAGGCCGGCACCGTCGGCCGAATCCTGGTGGAGAATAGTTCGCCGGTCGAGTTCGGCGAAGTCCTGATGATCGTGGACTGACCCCTTTGTTCCGCAAAATCCTGATCGCCAATCGCGGCGAGATCGCGCTTCGCATCCAGCGCGCCTGTCGCGAGCTGGGTATCTCGACGGTCGCGGTGCACTCCACCGCCGATGCGACGGCCATGCATGTCCGCCTTGCGGATGAAGCCGTCTGCATCGGCCCACCGTCCGCGAAGGACAGCTATCTGAACGTCGGGGCGATCCTGACGGCCGCGTCGATCACCGGCGCCGATGCGATCCATCCGGGCTACGGCTTCTTGTCGGAAAATGCCGGATTCGCCGACATGGTCGAAGCGCACGGCATGACGTTCATCGGCCCGTCTGCCACCCATATTGCCATGATGGGCGACAAGATCGCCGCCAAAACCGCCATGGCATCCCTAGGTGTACCGTTGGTGCCCGGTTCGGAAGGGGCCGTGCCCGATCTGGAAACCGCCCGCGCGGTCGCCGACAAGATCATGTACCCCGTGCTGATCAAAGCCGCCGCCGGCGGTGGCGGGCGCGGTATGCGCGTCGCTCGTTCAGCCTCCGAGCTGGAGGACGCTTTCCGTGGCGCGCGGACTGAGGCGCGTGCCGCGTTCGGCAACGACGCTGTTTATATCGAGAAATATCTCGATCGCCCTCGGCATATCGAGCTGCAAGTCCTTGCGGACTCGCACGGCAATGTCGTGCATTTCGGGGAGCGCGATTGCTCCTTGCAACGGCGGCACCAGAAGGTGCTGGAAGAAGCCGGGTCCCCGGCGCTGACCCAGGCGCAACGCGACGACCTCGGCGCGAACGCGACCGCAGCGCTGCGCACCTTGGGTTACCGCAATGCCGGCACGCTGGAATTCCTGTATCAGGACGGGCAATTCGCCTTCATCGAAATGAACACCCGTTTGCAGGTCGAGCATCCGATCACCGAGATGGTGTGCGATGTCGATCTGGTGCGCGAGCAGATCCGCATCGCATCGGGTGCCGAACTGGGCTACGCGCAGAAGGACATTACGTTCTCCGGCCATGCGATCGAATGCCGCATCAATGCCGAGGATCCGGTCACCTTCATGCCGACGCCGGGCCGCGTGACCTCGTATCACGCGCCGGGCGGGCTTGGGGTGCGCATCGATAGCGCGTTGTATGCGGGGTATTTCGTGCCGCCGTACTACGACAGCATGGTTGCCAAGCTGATCGTGCATGCCCCCACGCGGGAGCGTGCGATCGATCGCATGCGGCGCGCCCTAGACGAATTCGCGGTGGAGGGGATCAAGACCACGATCCCGCTGCATCGCCGCATCGTCGATGCGCCGGAATTCCAGGCCGGCGACTACACGATCCATTGGCTGGAAAAATTCGTCGGCACCTGATCGCCGCTGCACGCCGACCTCAGGCTTATCGGATCGGGGCGGAGTACATCAGTCCGCCTTTGCTCCACAGCGCATTCTTTCCGCGGGGCATTTTCAACGGGCCGAAATTGCGGTCGAACATTTCGCCGTAGTTGCCAACTGCGGCGATCGCGTTGAATGCCCATTTGTTATCCAGCGCCATGAACTTCCCATAGTCGCCGACCAAACCCAGCAGACGCCGGGTCGGGGGGGCGGTGGCGTTCAGTTTCTCGGCGACGTTGGCCTGGGTGATGCCTTGTTCCTCGGCCTCGATCAGGGCGTTCAAGGTCCATTTGACGATCTCGTACCATTGATCGTCGCCTTGGCGGACGGCCGGGCCAAGCGGCTCTTTGCTGATGATATCGGGCACGACCATCTGATCGTCGGCGTCGTGCATGATCGTGGCGATGGTCGCGAGCTGGCTGGCATCGGTCGAATAGGCGTCGCAACGGCCCTTATCGTAGGCGGAGCGTCCTTCTTCGACCCGTTCGAACACGACGGGGTTGATTTTGATGCCGGTGGCCTGCGACCAATCCGCGAGGTTCAGTTCGCTGGTGCTGCCGGCGCTGACGCAGATGGAGGCACCGGCCAGGTCCTTGGCACTTTTCACGCCCGACGATTTGCGGACCAGAAAGCTCTGGCCGTCGTAGAAGTTGACCCCGGCGAACAGCAGCCCGTTGGCGGCTTCTCGCGATTGGGTTTGGGTCAGGGTTTGGATCACCAGATCGACCTGACCGGATTGCAGGGCCGGCAGCCGTTGCGCGCCGTTCAGGCCGACGAAGCGCGCCTTGGCGGGGTCGCCGAAGATCGCGGCGGCGACGGCTTTGCAGGTATCGACATCGAGGCCACGAAATTCGCCCTTGCTATCGACGAAGCCGAAGCCGGGCGTGCCGGAGGGCACCGAGCACTCGACGTACCCTTTTTTAAGGACGCCGGCCAAGGTTGGGCCGGGCGAATTTTGCGCGAGGGCGGGTAGGGCAACCATGCTCATGAGGGCGGCGAAGAACAGGCGCATCGGGGGCTCCAGCGATTTTCGCCACCATGGCGCTGGATCGGGGGGTGCGTCCACCGGGAAATCCGTCCGATATCTAATAGCTATCCGATTGCCTTCCAGGCGGCTATCGGATACCGTTTGGTACGCAATCCTCCGGAGTCGGGGCCCAACATGCCAACCATCGTCTTCGCCAGCCCCAAAGGCGGCGCCGGGAAATCCACCGCCGCCGTGCTTCTCGCAGCCGAATTGGCCGAACGCGGCGCCAGCGTGACCTTCATCGACGCCGACCCGAACAAGCCGGTCTCACGCTGGGGCAGCCGGCCCGGCAAGCCGGCGACGATGACCGTGCTGACCGACATCACCGAAGACACGATCATCGACACGATCGAACGAGCCGCAACCGAAAGCGCCTTCGTTGTGGTCGATCTCGAAGGCACGGCATCGATGATGGTCGGCTACGCCCTGTCGCGGGCCGATCTGGCGATCATTCCCACCCAAGGCTCCCAGCTCGACGCGGCGGAAGCGGTGAAGGCCATCGCCCTGATCCGCCGGCAGGAGCGCGCGTTCAACAAGACAATCCCCCTCGCCGTGCTGTTCACCCGCACGAGCGCCGCGATCCGCCCGCGCACCCTGAAAAGCATCGAGGCCGAGTTCGTCAACGCCGGCATCCGCGTCTTCGGCACCCAAATCCACGAGCGGGAGGCCTATCGCGCCATCTTCGTGTTCGGCGGCACGCTGTCCGGCCTGGACCCCGAGCAGGTGACGAACATCCCGGCGTCGATGGCGAATGCCAGGGCTTTCGCCGCCGAAACCATCGCCATGCTGAAAGAGCCGCGCGCGGCCGAACCGCAGCGGAAGGTGGCGTGATGAGCGGCACGCGCGCCAGCATTTTTGAGGCCGACGACCTGGATCTTGCGGGGTTTGCGCCGCGCACCGGTCGCGACACCACCGCGCCGGCACCGGAACAAGTGCGCGCCGTCGCCGAAGCGGCGCAATTCCGCAGTCGGGAACAGCCTGTCGCGCCGCCGAAACGGGTGCAACGCCGGCATCGTACCGGGCGGAACGTGCAGTTCAACGTCAAAGCGTCGCAGGAAACGGTCGATGCGTTCTATGCCATCAGCGATGCCAAAGGATGGGTGCTGGGCGAAACGTTGGAACATGCGTTGGCGGCATTGAAGCGGGAACTCGGATAGGGCGTGAAGACGCTCCTGATCGTCGTCCATTCGCGCACCGGCGGCACGCGCCAAATGGCCGACGCCGCTCGGGAAGCCGCATCCCGCGAAACCGGCATCGCCGTGCGGATGGTCGCGGCGGGAACTGCCGATTGCGCCGATTTGCTGGCTGCCGATGGTTACATCTTCGCCGCACCGGAGAATTTGGCCGCGCTGTCCGGCCCCATGAAGGATTTTTTCGACCGCACCTATTACGGGGTCCTTGGCCGGATCGAGGGGCGCCCCTATGCCGCGCTGATTTGCGCCGGCAGCGACGGCCAAAACGCCGCTCGGCAGATCGCCCGCATCGCGACCGGCTGGCGGCTGCGCCCGATCGGCGAGCCGACGCTGGTCTGCACCCACGCCCAAACCCCGGATGCCATTCTGGCCGAGAAAACCATGGCGCCCAACGATTTGCAGCGCTGCCGCGAGGTTGGTGCGATGTTCGCCGCCGGGCTGGATTTCGGCATCTTCTGACGGCCGCGCCGGGATATTGTCTTGGGTGGGCATCGACCCGGGTTTGCCGGCCATCGGCTTTCGCGGCATCCTGGGACCGAGCACCAAGCAGGAAAACGACCATGAAATTCAGCGCGTCCATGTTCTTCACCGACTACTCGATGGGTCCCGCCGAACTCGCCCAGGCGCTGGAGGCTCGGGGATTCGAGGCGATGTGGGCGCCGGAACACTCCCATATCCCGCTCACCCGCAAGACGCCGTTCATTTTCGGCGGCGAGCTACCGAAGAAATACTACGACGTCATGGACCCCTTTGTGTCGCTGACCGCCGCTGCGGTTGCGACGAAGACCCTGAAAATCGGAACCGGCGTTTGTCTAATCACCCAGCGCGATCCCATTCAAACGGCCAAGCTGGTTGCGTCGATCGACCAGATCTCCAACGGTCGATTCCTGTTCGGTGTCGGCAACGGTTGGAACCAGGACGAGATGGAAGATCACGGTCAGGTGTTCGCGACCCGCCACAAGCTGGCTCGCGAACGGATTGAGGCAATGAAGGCGATCTGGACGCAAACCAAGGCGGAATACCACGGGGAGTTCGTGAATTTCGATCCGATGATGACCTGGCCGAAACCGGTGCAAAAGCCGCACCCGCCGATCCTGGTGGGCGGCGCGTTCCCCTATTCCGCTCGCCGAGCAATCCGTTACGGCGATGGCTGGATGCCGCAGGTGACGGAATATGCGAAGCAGGAATTGGCAGACGTCATCCCGCTATTTCGCGAAATGGCGGTTAAGGCCGGTCGAGATCCGGATAGCATCCCGATCACCGTTTGGGGCCGCGGACCGGATGTCGATCAAATGAAACGATACCGCGACATGGGCGTGGATCGGGTGGCAACCAGCCTGGATTCGGAGAAAGCGGATAAAATCCTGCCGATCCTGGATCGATGGGCGGAGGTGATCCAGCAGGTGAACGGCTGAGTTCATCGGCGATATCTGCGCTCGACAATGGGTTTACCAGCGAATAGTTTTTGCGAAACAGCCGTAACAGGACATTCCATGACCATTGGATCGACGGCAGCCCTCAGTGCCATGATCGCTGCCGACCCCAATTGCACCTTCCCCGCTGAAAACTACAGTTGGTATGCCGCCAGCAACGTCGTCGCGTTGACCGCCAGCACGACCGTTTTTGGCGAGGGGTCGTGCGTTACGCTGGTGCAGGACGGCTCGGTCGCCGGGGTTCCGCATACCTCGTTTTGGCGCAAGGGGCCGTTGGTGAAGGGCAATGCCGCGATCCCAGCCGGGGCCGCAATCGCGGCGGGCTGGGTGGATGGGCTTTATCCCAGCACCAAACATCACAACCATGCGGCGATCTATCTACGGGCCAATGCGGCGGGCTTGGTCGTCATCGATCAGTGGCCCGGCATCGACGTGAAGTTATTCCGGCCGCATACTTTGCGGTTTGGTAACATGCTGAACAATCCGAGCAATAACGGCGACGCGTTCCATGTCATCCTGACGCAGAACATGCATGCGACGCGGTAATCGCCTCTGCCTCGCGATCGGGGCGTTGCTCTGGGCGGTACCGGCGACGGCGGCGGAAAAGCGACTGCAATGCCCGCCCGCGCTGACTGCCAATCCGCCGGCGCCGTTCGAGCGGATTGGCCCCGCGCAAACCAGCCCCGCGCAAACTGGCAGCCCGCCGTTTGCCACACTCAACATCGTCGAAGGTCCCCTCGGCGCCGAGGCAGTCGCCGCGCCAGCCGCGCTTGTGCCCGACGTCTTTCGCTACAGCGGCGTCGGAGTCGTATCGAACTGGGATCTCGTCCGGCCGCCGAACACGCCGATGACGATGGTTTGCTCCTACCGCGATACCGGGGCGTATCTGCGTGCGGCGATCCCCGACGAGATGTCGTACTGCGAGGTGACGCTCGTGCCCGGCCACCTCGCGGGGTTTTGTCGGTAGAGTGATCGGGATGCGCTATCCGGTCGGTATGGATACCGGATAGCGACCCGAAAGCATGCGGCTATAAATCCAACCGATAGAACCGTGCCGCCGTGCCGCTGAACAGATCGGCTTTTTCGGAGGCACTCGCGCCCGTCGCCAGGATTTTGCAGGCGTTCCAGAAGGCCTGATACCCGTACGAGCCTTTATCGACCGGGAAGTTGCTCTCGAACATGCAACGGGACGCCCCGAATGCGTCGATGCAGACATCGACATAGGGCTTCCATGCCGCTGCCAGATCGGCCGAGGACGGCGGTTCCGCCCGTTCATGGAAATCCCATCCATTGATCCGCATCGCCATGCCGCCCAGTTTCACCACCACATTGGGGCATGTCGCCAAATCGCGGATGGCGGCGGACCATTGGGCGAACACCGCATCGCGCTTCCCGGCATAGGCGCCGATCGCCAAGGGGCCGCCGATGTGATTGAGGCAGATGCCCGTGCCGGGGAATGCCCGCGCGAGGGCGGCGACATCGGCGATTTGCGGGTGGTACAACCAGGCATCGAAGGTCAGATTCAACGGCGCGAGGCAGGCGAAACCCTCACGGAAGGCTTTGTCGAACATCAGCTCGGCGGGCATCGGATAGGCGGGATTCATCAGTGCCGGATCGGCATCCCACGCAACGATATGGCGGATGCCCCGAAATCGGCCGCCACCGGCCCGGATATGGGCCTCCAGTACCGCATCCACCGCCGCCCCATTGCACAGGTCGGCGTGACCGACGATCCCGGCGCAGATTTTCGCGGTGCCATATCCACCGGACGCGCTCATGGCGGCGACGCCGTTGACGAACTCGGTCTCACCGACCGGGCGCATGGCTTCCGGCCCGTCCGCCCGATGCATCGAACGGCACTGCACGAAGACGGTGCCAACGATGTTGTGGCCGGAATTCGTGTCGGCCAGCAGGTCGTCGAGCATATAATTCCAGCCCGGCCGCTCCCACAGATGGTGATGCGGATCGACGATCGGCAGTTCCGGCTCCAACACGGTCTCGACCCGACGCGCGAGCCATTCGTCGCGCACCGGCAGATAGGGACTATGGGCAGTTCCGCTCATGGTGTGTGCCTTTTCAGGAAGGAGACGACGCGGTCCCGTTGCGTATCCATATGATCCGGTCCGCGCCAGTTGCGCACGACCTCCACCCCCGGCAGCAGCGCTTCCAATTCGGCCGATGTCGCGGCGGGGTGCGGGATGTCGGTGCCAGGAAGCAGCATGGTCGGCACCGGGCAGGCGCGGCAGAAGGCGCGATCGGCGCAGAATACCAGATCGTGGTCCCACATATTCCGGCCGAACGCGGCGATGGCGGCTTCATCCAGATGCGGCCGCTCCGCCCGCTGTTCCTTCGACCACTCCACATGGCTTTGCGGGAAATACTCCGGGTGCTCGGGATGCAAACCGATCGGGTTCTGCAACACCGCCGCCGTCACTCGACCGGGGGCGAGGCGCGCCGCGTTCAGGCAGTAACTGCCCCCGATGCAACCGCCGAGCACATGGAAGCGATCGGCGCCGACGTGGTCCATGAGCGCCAGATGATCGGCGGTATAGGTGTCCCAGCCGTGATCGGCCTCGATCGCGGTGCGGGACCGGCCGGCGTTGCGCTGATCCATGGCGACGACATGGAACCCGGCATCGGCGAGGACCTGGGTCCAATCGCACCATGTCCGCTGCGGCCCGTCGGCCGGGTGGTGCCACATCTCCAACCGGGAGCGCAGGCCGCCCGGCGCGAACAGCAAGACGGGAAAACCCTGCCCGAATTCCTCGTAATAAATCTCCCCATCGGGGCGTTGCAGCATGGGCATTGGGATGTCCTCCTTGATGTTTCCCGAGACGGTTTTTTACCCGAGGCGTTGTCTCGCCTCCTCGGCGTCGTTGGCGATCTGGGCTTTCAGGGCGTCGATACCGGGGAATTTGATCTCCGGACGGATGAAGCCGTGCAGGGCCACGGTGATTTCGGTGCCGTAAATGTCGCCGGAGAAGTCGAAAATGTTCACTTCCAAACGGCTTTCCGTCCCGGCGCTGACAGTCGGCCGGCGGCCGATATTGGCGACGCCTTTGCAGATCGCGCCGTCGGCGGTGCGGACCGTCACCGCGTACACCCCGCGCGCCGGCTCCAGATGCTGACCCAGCGCGACGTTGGCGGTCGGGAAGCCGATGGTGCGGCCCAATCGCGCCCCATGCGCAACGACACCGCGGATGGCCCAGGGGCGCCCAAGCTCGACCGTCGCCCGTTCCGGATAGCCGTCCTGCAGGGCGCGGCGAATGCGGGTGGACGACAACGGGCCGCGCGCGTCGGTGATGGGCGGCACCAGGGTCAGGCCGATGCCCAGCGCCTCGGCCCGAGCGGTCAGCAGGCCGGTGTCGCCACCGCGGCGGTGCCCGAAGGCGAAATCCTCCCCGGCCGCGAGGTGCTTCGCGCCGACGCCGTTGTGCAGCACTTCGACCAGGAATTCCTCGGCCGACATCATGCTGAAATCGCGGTTGAACGGGAGTTCGTAGAGGATCGCCACCCCCAGCGCGGCCAGGGCGTCGGCCCGTTCGGCGGACAGGGTTAGGCGAAAGGGCGGGTCTTCGGGGCGAAAGACCTCCCGCGGGTGCGGCTCGAACGTGAGAACGGCCAAAGGCGTATCGGGACGCGCGGCATGGGCGGCACGTAGCAGCCCAGCATGGCCCCGATGCACGCCATCGAAATTGCCCAGCGCGACGGTGGCCCCGCGCGCATCGTCGGGCAAGCCTTGCCAAGTGTGGTAGATACGCATCGGCGATCCTATTGCTTGGGGCGCTTTCTTGCGGGAAGCGCCGATGCAAATCAACCTGTTGCGCCGTCCGACATCCCCCCGCATACACAAGATCCCATGAACGAAACCAACGTTGGCACCTTGAAAGACCTGCTGCGCGGACCCTGCGCCTGGGGGCGGGCCGCTGGCCCGGCCGATCCGCCGAGGACATCGGACTAAGCCGTGCTGTTCAACTCCCAATTTTTCATCGTCGGGTTTTTGCCGGCGGTGCTCGCGCTCTATTACGCCGTCGCCGCCAACCGGACGGCGCGCCTGAGCATTCTGGTTGCCGCCTCGCTGGGCTTCTATGGCTGGTGGGATATCCGGTTCGTGCCGCTGTTGATGGGCCTGACCGTCGCGAATTGGCTCTTTGCCCGGTGGTTCGGGCGGGCGCGGCTATCTTGGATTCCGGGGCTTGGCGTGGCGTTGAACCTCGGGGTTCTGGGCCTGTTCAAATATGCCGATTTCCTGCGCGGGACCACGTTCGATCTGGCCGGCACCGCGTGGCAACCCTGGCATTTGATTCTGCCCCTGGGCATCAGCTTCTTCGTCTTCCAGAAAATCTCCTATCTGATCGACCTCCGGCGGGGCGATCGGCACCTGTATGGGTTCCTCGACTTCTGCATGTTTGTCTCGTTCTTCCCCCAGCTCATTGCCGGGCCGCTGGTGCGGCACAACGAGATCATCGGCCAATTCAAGGCAAACCCGCGCGGCCCGAGGATGTGGGAAAACCTGTCGCGCGGCTTCGTGCTATTCGCGATCGGCGTCGGCAAGAAGGTGCTGCTGGCAGACACGCTGGCCTTGCTGGTCGATCCCCTGTTCGCGAAAGCATCCGGCACCCCCTTGTCGATGGCCGAGGCTTGGGCGGCGGCCGGCGGTTACACCTTGCAAATCTATTTCGATTTCTCCGGCTACTCCGATATGGCCATCGGCCTGGGTGCGATGTTCGGCCTGCGGCTGCCGATGAACTTCGATGCGCCGTACCGAGCAATTTCGGTGCGGGATTTCTGGCGGCGCTGGCACATGACCCTGAGCCGTTTTCTCCGGGATTATCTATATATCCCCCTCGGCGGCAGCCGCTGCGGGCCGCTGCGGCAAGCGGCCAATGTCGTCGTCACCATGCTGCTCGGCGGATTGTGGCACGGCGCCAACTGGACTTTCGTGGCGTGGGGCGGCCTGCACGGGGTCGCGCTGGCCGTGAATCATGTGTGGGCGCAACGCGGCCTGCGCCTGCCCGCGCCGATCGCATGGATGCTGACCATGCTGTTCGTCGTCGTCTGCTGGGTGCTATTCCGAGCACCGGATTTCGCAACGGCCGGGCGGGTGGTGGCGTCGATGTTCGGAGGGGCCGGGCTGGGCCGGGTCGTGTTGAATACCGACGCGACGCGGGCACTGATGATCGGCGCGTTGGTGGCGATACTGGGACCGACCGGCCATGCAATTGCCACCGCGCGCTTGCGGCCGACGCCTTGGGTGGCGGTGCCGGCCGGCATCGGTCTGGCTTACCTTGTTCTCCTGATTGGCGGGCGGCTGCCCAATGTCTTCATCTACTTCCAGTTCTGATCCCTGGCGGCGCTTTTTCCGCTTGCTCGCCGGGTCTGCGGCGATCGCGGCGGGGATTGTCTACGCCTTCGTGGTGCTGGTCGATCCGTTCGATACCCTGCCGCTATCGCCCCCCGCCGACCGCCCGCCGGTCGCCAGCAATCAGCGTTTTGCCTACCCCAGCCTGGCGCGCTCCCAACGGTTCGACAGCGCCTTGTTCGGCACGTCGAGCAGTCGATTGATCCGCCCGGACGTGCTCAACCCCCTGTTCGATGCGCGCTTTGCCAATCTGGCGATGAACGACGCCACGGTTTACGAGCAATTCCGGCTGTTCCAGGTCTTCGCCAAAGCGCACCCGACACCGAAAACGGCGATGCTGGGGTTGGATTATCGCTGGTGCGCGACCGGTGCCGATTATCAGCGCCTGACCTTCCGCAGTTTTCCGGCCTGGATGTACCTGGACAACCGGTGGTTCGGGTATCGGGAGATGTTCAATCTCTACACCGTCCAGGCGGCCGGACAGCTGTTCGGCATCCAGATCGGCATCAAGAAACCCGATCAGGGCCGCGACGGCTACACCAGTTTCGTGCCCCCCGACGCCACCTACGACCCGGCCCGCGCCCTGGTCCATCTGACCAACGAAGGCCCGGCCATTCCCGTGGGCGAGCGGCACGGCCCGCCCGCCGATTGGAACTATCCCGCCATGCCGGTATTGCGGGAGATGCTCGCCACCTTGCCGGCGACGACCCGCAAAATCCTGTTCTTCATCCCCTACAACCACCGCCTGCTGCCGGCGCCGGACAGTCCCGGGGCAATGGTCTGGGGCGAATGCCGCCGCCGCACGGTTGCTGAGGCCTCGGCGGCGCCGAATACAATGGTGGTGGATTTCATGCGGGTGACCCCGATCTCCAGCCGCGACGACAACTACTGGGACGGCATCCACTACCGCACCGGCATTGCCGATCGCCTCGCCCAGGATCTGGCGGCAGCGGGAAGGGGCGAGACGTCGCCGGATTACACCGTGCTTTGGCCGCGATAGAGCGCGATTCAGACCTCCGGCGTGCCGCCTCCGGTCATCGCGGTATTATTTGGGTCGCGCGATTCAGACCTCCGGCGTGCCGCCTCCGGTCATCGCGGTATTATTTGGGTCGCGCGATTCAGACCTCCGGCGTGCCGCCTCCGGTCATCGCGCTCCGGCACACCAATCCCGCCACGCGAACCGCAGCGCCGCACCCAGATTCCGGCCGAAGCGCGGCGCGTCGAGCAGCGGGCTGGCCTTCGTCCGCGCGCGCAAACCGGCTCGCAACGACACCAGGGCGGCAGTATCCTGCGCTTTGGCGACTGCCAGCGCCTCGTACGCCGCCGCATCGTGCGCGACCCAGTCCGACAAACCGACGTTGCTCATGTGGCTGTAAGAATGGCGCGCCGCGAAGATCTCCCCCGCGCGCACGACGGTCGGGACGCCCATCCACAATGCCTCGCAGGTCGTCAGCCCGCTGGAATACGGAAACGGATCGAGCGCGATGTCGATATCGTTGTATTCGGCCATAAAGGCTCGGTGCCGGGACGCGCCGCGCAGGTCGATCCGAGCGGGGGCGACACCGGCAGTGGCGAGTGCGTCCAGCATCGCGGCGGCGGTCGCGGGATCGCCGAACTGGTGGGTCTTCAGTACCAGACGGCTATCCGGTAGCTGCTGCATGATACGGCCCCAGGTTTGCACGACACGGGGGGTTATTTTCGCAAGATTGTTGAAACAGCCAAACGTGACGAAACCGTTTGCCGCAACGGGCGCGGGCGCGACCTCCGGCGCATAGGGCGGGGGGGTATAGCAGGCGTAGCCATCCGGCAGGCGCAACAGGCGTTCGGAATACAAATGCTCCAGTTCGGCCGGGGTTTCCCACCGATCGGTCAGGAACCAATCCATTTCCGGCAGGCCGGTGCTATGATTTTGCATCCCGACCCATTTGATCTGCACCGGCGCCAAGCGGTGGGCGCAGGCGGGCATGCGGCCGGAGTCGCCATAGCCGCCGAGGTCAATCAGCACATCCAACCCGATCTCTCGGGCCTTTTGCGCCAACGCGAGATCGCTGGTGCCATCCACGTCGATCCAGTCCGCGGCAAGGCTACGAAACCGCGCGGCAATGGGATCGGTCGAGCCCACGTCGCGACCGAGGCAGATCGATCGAAACAATTCGGGGTCGAGGGTTTCGAAACCCGCGACCGTCAGCCAACCGACCGGATGGCTCCGCAACGATCCCGAGAGCAGGCCCACCGCCAACGGGCGATCCGGATCGGGATTGTTCGTAAAGGCCGGCAGCGCAGTGCGGGGCAGCCGATCGGAACAGGCGCGCGCGGCAGCAAGCAATCGGCCGCCGCCGACACCGTCGAGATAGGGCAGGCTGTTCGCCAAAGTACGCCAAGGCAGCACCGAGGCCGGTTCCAACCGGATCGCCACCTCGGCCAACGCGATCGCCTCCGCCTGCAAGCCGACGCTTGTCGTGGCTGTGGCGAGGTTGCAAACCACCGGGGCGGCATCGCGCGGCAAGGCTGCCAGGATGGTGCGGGCTTCGCCATGCCGGTGCATGCGCATCAACACGGCAGCCAGATCGTTGGCGATCCGCGGATTGTCCGGATCCAATTCAAGTGCTCGGCGCAGCGCCACCTCGGCGTCCTGCAAGCGGTTGGATCGTGCCAGGACGCCGCCGAGCAGACAGGCCGGCAAGGCGGCGTCGGGGGCGAGCGCGGTGGCAATTTCCAGGGCATCGCGGGCATCGGCGTGCAATCCCAACCGCTCCAGCGCGACGCCTCGGGCGATTTGGGCGGCCGGCTCGAAGGGGTTTTCCGCACAGCGCGCGTCCAGCCGACGCAAGGTTTCCGGCAGCAAACCGGCTAGGGTGGCCGCTTCGACGCCATGCAGCGCGATGTCCACAGCGGCGGGGGCCAGTGCCTCCCCCTCGGCAAACGCGGCGCAAGCAAGCGCGGGGTCGTCGGTCATGACGAGGATCAGGCCCAGCCGATCCCAGGCCTCGGGATCGGCTGGCATTTGGCCGCATCGCCGCAACGCATCGTCGCGGGCCTGAGCGCGCCGATCAACAGGCTGGATCGATGCGGCCATCGAATCAGTGCACCGCCGGCGCCGGTTCGGCGACGATCAGGTAACCCAGCACCGGCGCGCCGGCCTCCATGCGGATGACTTGCGCGTCCATCCGCCGCACCACGAAGCCGCAAGCCCGCAGCACCTCATCCAAATAGGCTCGGGAATGGGCATAGCGGCCTTGCCGTTGCAAGGACCAACCGGACTCCTCGGCATCCTCCCGGCGCTCTTCGACCGACAGGACGAACCAGCCGCCCGGCGCCAGCCTGGGTTGGATCGCCCGCAGCAACCCGTCGAGCGCACCGAAGTAGCAAAGCACGTCGCCGGCCAGGATCAATTGCCAAGTGTCCGGCCGATCCGCCAACCAGTCGAGCACATCGGCTTCTTCCAGCGTGGCATAGATCCCTTTCGCCCGCGCCTCCGCGAGCATACGGCCGGAGATATCGACGCCGGTCAGCGGCCCGATGGGAAGATCGGCGATCGCGACCCCGATCAGACCGGTGCCGCACCCGAGGTCGAGTATGGGTCCGCACGGTCCCACCGTCCCGAGATATTCCGCGACGGTATGGCGGATCGCGCCGGGGATGCGGTAACCCAGGCCGATCAGATGGTCGTCGAAACGTTCGGCGTACCCGTCGAATACGGCGCGCAAGTAATCGGGCGGTGCCCGTTTCGCGCTTGGCAGCAGGCCGCTCGCGGCCACGAGGTGCCGCACATACGGATCGCCCGGCCCCAGCTTGAGCGCTTCGGCATAGGACTCGGCCGCCTCGGCGTGCATCCCCAGGCTCGATTGGGCATGGCCCTTCAGCCCGAACAGACAGGCATCCACGGTTCCCGCGATCCGTCCTTCTTCCGCCAGACCCACCGCCTGGCGGAAGGCTCGGTGTCGAATACAGAAAAGAATGGCGGCGTTGCGTAGGTTCAACGACCCACCGGTTGGCGACAGGCCCCCGCGCAGAATGGCAAAGGCTGCGTCGGGATCGCCGTCGGCCTCCGTCGCGACGGCCAGCGCCTCCCGGTACGCCGGATTGCCGGGTTGGGCGGTGCATGCCTCGGTCAGACACGCCCGAGCATCCGCCGGACGACCGAGGCTGAGCAATGCGCTGCCGAGCAGGGCTTTTGCGTCGGCATCCTGCGGATCGAGAATGACGGCTTCGGCGGCGTCACGGGCCGCACGCTCAAAATCGCCTGTGCGATGGCAAAACGATGCCCGTCGCTTCCGCAAACTCCCTTGGTCCGGCGCGGCCTCCACCGCCGCATCGAATTCGGCCCTGGCCAGCCCATGTTCGCCCTGCCCTTCGGCCAGTCGCGCGGCCAGCAGATTCAGTTCCGGGGACGGTTCGATCAATTGCCGGGCGGCGGCGAGAAGCGGCCCAGCCGCACCGCAACGACCGGCGTCGATCAGGGCGCCGACACGGTGCACCAACGCGACGGGATCGACGCTTGCGTGAATGGTTTCCATCGTTTGCTCCTTTTGAGCAGGGATCGAGATGCCGAGGGCACGATACGTTCGCTTTTGCGCGCGTGTCGGGCAATAACGTTTCAGTCGCGCGATTCAGACCTCCGGCGATTCCGCCTGCGGTCATCGCGCTCGCTGTTTGTTCGCGCGATTCAGACCTCCGGCGATTCCGCCTGCGGTCATCGCGCTCGCTGTTTGTTCGCGCGATTCAGACCTCCGGCGATTCCGCCTGCGGTCATCGCGCTCTAGGACAACCCCGCAGCGAAATGTTCGTTGATGGTAATGAGGTAGTCGAAGTTCGGCTCCTCGTTATCCATCTCCCGCTGCACCGCCAAACCGACGGAGATGATCTGGGCACGCAACGGGACCGGCAGAGTGCTGGCGGGGTCGCGCATCAGGTCGCCGACAGTGGTCCACAGACGACGGTTGTCCGCCAACGCACGCACCTGGG
This sequence comes from Acetobacteraceae bacterium, assembly GCA_025354865.1. GTDB lineage: Bacteria > Pseudomonadota > Alphaproteobacteria > Acetobacterales > Acetobacteraceae > Rhodopila. The sequence continues at coordinate 21,756 of JANXMB010000023.1, forward strand.
CGATCGCGGATGCGTCGCGGGCGGTGCGCAGCGCGCCGGTGGCACGATGGAACACATCGGCTTCCTGCGCGCGTTGGGATCGGCGGACCGAAGCTGCCTCATAGGCTTGTGTGGCACGAGTCATGGTTTTCATGACGTTGGTTGCTCCTGAGCGAGGGGATGGGTCCATTCCAGGCCGTTTTGGTCCCGATGGGGTTGGTGGCAGTTGCGTTGGGAAACCGACCGAGTGCGGCGTCTTCGTGCTGAATCACGCGACCGATGAGCTTGAGCGCCTTGTAACAATTGTCGGCTTCGGCCGCCGTCCAGGCCTGATCGAGGATATCGCGGGCGACGGCAGATGTGGTTGCGGTCTTGAAATCGTCGATCAACGACCGCGCCGCATTCAGGCCGTGGAGCCGTTCTGCGTCGTTGCCGATATAGGCGGCTTGCAACGCGAAATAGATGCGTCGGGCCGGGCTGTCGGCTTCGTCGGGCGCCATGATTTGCTTTCCGAACAAAAACCGAACGTGCGAAGTCAGTTCGATTTTCGACCGGGATCGAAACCGAATCGGTGCGCCATTGACGATCATCACCTCGCCAGCACGGAGTTCCAGTACTAATGCGGACATTCGGCCTCTCCCACAGTGCGGCCACCGGAAGCCCGGACGTCGCCGACGCCCAGGATTCCAGCGATCCGCTACCTTTACTTGAAGAGACTGAGCAGAGTCTGCGGCGCCTGGTTCGCAAGCGACAGCGCCTGCGTGCCAAGCTGCTGACGGATTTGCAGCGCCTGCAACTGCGCCGATTCCTGCGCCAGATTGGCATCGACCAGCGACCCCAACCCGGTGTTCAGCGCGTTCACTTTGTCGCTGTTGTAACTGATCTGATTGGTGACATAGTTGGTCGACGAACCGACCGCGTTCAACGCCTGACCGACCGCATTCATCTGGGTCAGGAAAGTTCCGGACGCCGTGATCAACGCCGCGATGGTCGAAGCCCCGTTCATCTGTGTCGTGGTGAACGCGATCGAGCCGTACAACGCCGAACCGCTGAACGTCGCGATGCCGTACGACGAACCGGATTCGTTTCGGGCAACAGCCACCCGAGCGAAAGTCCCGTTGCTGCCGGACAGATCGCCGATGAGCGTCTTGCCGTTGTAGCTCGCGTCCTGGACGAAGGTTTTCACGTTGGCCAGCATCGAGTTGAACTGCTTTTCGTAGTTCGTCCGGTCGTTGCCCTGCACGTTGCCATCCGACAACTTGACCAGCACGTTACGCATACTCGACATGGTGGTGGAGATGTTGTTCAGGCCGGATTGCGTCGTCGACAACAAACCTTGCACGCCGCCCAATTGCTGGTTCGCACTGGTCAACGCACCGACGGTGGAACGAACGTTTTGCGCAATGGCGTAGGCTGCGCCATCGTCGGTGGAATCCGCCACGCGATAGCCGGTGGAGACCTGCTTTTGCACGGACGCCAACATGCTATTGGTCTTGTTCAACGATGCCAGCGCGATCATCGCGCCTATGTTGGTATTCACTGAGTTCAGGGACATGGTGTCGTACCTTCAGTTAACCTGGTTGCACTTGCCCCACGTTTTGCGGGATTGCGGGTAGTGTGAGGCGTAAAGGTTAAGGAAGCGTAAACGCGGCGCATTTTTTTCAGCCGCCCGGCAAGAATTTTGCGAGCGACAGCGTACCGAGATTGGCAATCAACTGATACGACGCCTGCAACTGCGTTTGTGTTTGAGTCAGGGCGGACAACGTCGCGGCCATATCGACATCCTCGGCACTCCCGACCTGCTTCGTCAGTGTCGTCTGCGTCTGGACCAAGCTCGTTTGCTCGGCTGTCAGATCGGCCTGGGCGTTGCCCAGCACGCCGGTATCGGCCGCCATGGCACTCACCGTGCCGGTCAAGCTGGTGCGCGTGTCCTGAATAAGCGCCGAAAACGCGGGATCGTTCACCTGCCCGCTTTGCAAGGAGCCGATGGTCGCCAACGCGCGCATGAGATCGCGCATATACGACCCGGTGGTGGACGAACCGGTGGAGGCAACGGCGCTATTGGCGTTGGCCAACAGCCCGACCTGTTGAATGCGCCCCCCGGTCGCTTGCAACGCCGGCGCTTGCACACTGCCGGCAGGCTGCGAGAGATAGTCGGAAAACGGTGTGGTGCCCGCGACGTCCGATCCAGCAACGCTCAAGGTCGCGGCAGCGGTGGCGGCGGCGCCCGCGCTGGACAAATTGCCCACGGCAGTCGCGATCTGCGTCGCAAAGCCGGACGATCCGATCGAGTCCGGATTGGGCACGGGCGGGTTTTGCGTATCCTGACCGGCAAAAATGTAACCGTTGCCATCCTTCGCATCCAGCAGGTTCGCCGTCTGGGTCAACGCCGTTCGGGCATTCGCCGCGATGCTGTCCAACTCGCCCGGGTTCAGACCGTTCAACTTGTTAAGATCGGCCAGAAAGCTGGAGGCGATCGTCTGCAACTGCGTCATCGTCGTTTGCGTGACCCCAAGGCGGGTCGTCGCGGCGTCGATGTTCTTTTGCTGGGTTTGCAAGGCGGCGATCTGCGGGTGCAGGTTCAGCGAGACGGCGGCACCGGCGCCAAGCCCGGCGTAGGTGTCGGCGATCAGCCCGTTGCCGGCCTGCTGGGTCAGCCCGTTCAGACGCTGCCGCACGGTCGCGCTATTCGCCAGCAACTGGCTCAGCAGCCCGTATTCGTTTTGACCGATGGTGCCCGACATCGTCAGCCCGCCACGGCGCTGAGCAACTGCGTCCACATCGACTGGGCTGCGGCGATCACGCGCGCGTTGATCCCGTACGCGTTCTGCAAAGCAACGATCGACGCCATTTCTCGATCCATATTCACGCCGGTTTCGGCGGTAAGTTTACCGGTAAGGCTGGTTTGCACTGCGGCCTCGGTCTGCAATGTCGCAGTGGCCGTGGCGCTGTCCTGGGCTTGTGCCCCGACCAGGGACCCGGCGAAGTCGGCCAAGGCCCGGGGCGCACCGAATGGCAGCTTGAATGTACCGTCCGGCCCCAATCCGCCGAGATTAGGCGTCGGCTGCGCCACCCCCGCCTGCGCATTGGTGCCAAGCGCAAACGTGAGGACCCGTGCGATCAGAGTGGTGAATCCGGCGGGGCCGGTGGCGGGATTGGGGGTGAACGCGGATGCTCCGGCGGGGTTGTCGGCAACTGCCTGCGTCCCGTCGCGCACCAGCGAGGGATTGGCCACCACCGCCGGATCGACCTGGATCGTGGCGGCGAAACCGACGTAACCATTCTGTGCTGGCGAGCCGCCGCCGGATGGGACCGTTCCAGATCCGTCGCTGAACAGCGTCAAGCCCTGGGCGGAAAAGCGGCTTGCGAGGGATTGGGCGAATTCGTCGAGCGTCGCCTGATATGTCGGCAGCGTCGTGTCGCGCAGGGCAATATTGGCCCCCATCTGCCCACCGCGCACCTGATTGGTGACATCCTGCCCGCCCAACGTAAGGCCGGGCACAGTGCCGGACCCATAGGATGATTGCGGCGCCAGGTTGGCCGGCGCGAGCGCGAATGGCCCATCGGTCCCGCGGGTCGGCAAGGTCAGCCCGGATTCCGTCATCACCAGCAAGTCGCCGTTCCCGCTGACCTGGGTTTTGACGCTGAGCAGGCCGGACAGCGTGCCGACCGCAGCGTCGCGCTGGTTCTCCAGATCGGCGGTGGATTGACCGGTGGATTTCAGCGCGACGATGCGATCGCTCAAGCGACCGATATCGCCCAACGCCTGGTTGGCCGCCGTGACCTCGGTCCCCAGATTGGCCTGCGCGGCGTTGCGTTGCGTTGTGTAGGCGTCGCCGATGGCAGCAATGCCGCGTACCAGTGTCTGTGCAGCGCCGACAACGGCACTTTGCGCGGTCTGATTGTCGGGCTGGTTGAGCAAGTCGGAAAAGCTATTGCCCAGCGCCCCCACCAGGCTGGGAAGGTCGTTCCCCTGGCCGGGAGTGCCCTGCACCGCGTCGATCGCCTGCAAAGCGGTTTGGCGGGTCGTCAGTTCGGCCACCGATGCGGCTTGTTGCTGGGTTTGGGCCTGCAAGGCGGCGTCGGTCAGCCGGGTCGTGGCGCCCGTTCGCACCCCCATGCCAATGCCGGACTCGGTCAGCGCCTGCTGACTGCCGACCTCCGCCGCATATCCGGGCGTGTTGGCATTGGCGACGTTCTGGGAAACCAGCGCCAGTTGCCGATCGATATTCGCCAACCCGCCGGTGGCGATGGAAAGGGCGGCGGCGAGGCTCATGCTTCTACTGCTTCATGTCGATAGTAGTGGTCAGCAATTGGTTGGCGGCCGTAATCATCTTGGCATTCGCCGAGTAGGCTTGCTGCGCCACGATCAGATGCGAGAACTCGGTGGCAATATCGACATTCGACCCTTCGACCGAACTGGTGACGATGCTGCCGGCGCCGTTGGTGTTCGCGGTCTCGGCGGTTGGGTTGCCGGACAGCAGGGTGGCGGTGAAGGCTTGCCCGTTTTGGCTTTGCAATTTGTCGGGCGCACTGAAGGTGGTGATCGGGATTTGCGCGATCGTGCGGCTTTGCCCGTTGTTGTAGTTGACCACGACGCCGCCATCGGCCTGGGTCACAACGCTGGAGAAGCTGCCGGGCGGCACCCCATTTTGGGTCAATCCACCCAAGCTGTAGCTGGAGCCAGCGTATTGCGTAACCCCGTTGGTCAGCCCGTAGGTGCCCATGTTCAGGCTGATGGTCTGCGGGCCGGAACCGAAATCGGCGATGAAATTCAGCGACGCCGGTTTGTCGACCGTGTAACCCGCCGTCGTCACCGTGCCCGTCACGTTACCGATCTGCCCGATGGTGCCCGCCGGCACCGCGTTACCGCTGGAAGCGCCGAACTGGACCTCCGCCGAGCCGAGGGCGGACGGGGTGAGCGATGGGGCATTGACGGAGACGGTCCAGTCGTTGGCGGCGTTTTGCACCCAGTTCAGGGTCACCGTGTGCACCGTCCCCAGCGCATCGTAGACATTGATATCGGACGAAATCGGCGCCGTGGCGGTGGCGGTCCCGGTGGTGGGGGTCGCCGGCAGGTTGGCGGATAGTTGCACGGACGTGGTGGAAACGGGGTTGAACACGGTTTGCGACACCTGAATCGGTGCCAGCGCGTTCTGGTTCACCAGCCCCGTGGTTGCATCGACCTGCCACCCATTCAGATAAAGCCCGGCGCTGTTCACCATGAAGCCGCCGCTGTTCACCTGAAAATCGCCTGCGCGGGTGTAAAACTGCAGCGGGGAGAACGATGTGACGCCGTTGACCGTGCCGGTGGGCTGCGACACCGGGAAAAAACCTTGCCCGGCGATTGCCATGTTCAACGGATTTTGCGTCTGGGTGACGGTGCCTTGCACGTTATTGGCATAATTCGGCAGCGCCACGACTGCACCAGGTTCGTTCACCGTGTTGTTCGATGTCGTGAGGTAGTCGACGAAGCTGGTCTCGACTTGCTTATAGCCGACCGTCTGCGCGTTCGCGACATTTTCGCTGATGTTGGAGAACGCGGTAGATTGTGCGGTCAACCCGCTGATGGCGCTGTTCAACGCCCCAAGCAACGACATGGCAAAACTCCCGAAGGCTACAGTCGGGAGGGGATCAGCATGAAGCGTGCCAACGGAGTGCGCCCCGGCGAGGGGGCCAAACGGCGCCTCTAAGTATCTGATCTGGTTGTATAACGCCGATCCCGGGTTCTATCCGACCCGGCCGGCAACGCCGACTGGCGGCAAATATTGCCGGGCCTAAACGGCCGAGGTTAGCCCGCTGCTGGCACGGTCACCCCGACCATATCCCCTTCGCGGACGATGGCGGCGAGCTGTTCCGGGGTCCAACCTTCGGTGCCGGCGGGGCGCATCGGCAGCACCATCCAGCGGTAATCGGCGGTCGAGTCCACCACGCGGATTTTCACGTCCGGGGCGATCGTCGTCTTCCATTCCGCCAGCAGCCCGCGCGGGTCGCGCACCGCCTTGGACCGATAAGCCGCCGATTTATACCAGAACGGCGGATAGCCCAGAACCGCTCGGGGGTAACAGCTGCACAGGGTGCAAACCACGAGATTATGGACCTCGGGCGTGTTCTCCAGCACACCGAGCGGCGGCATGCCGCGCATGGGGATGTTCAGGGCCTCGGCGGCTTTGGCGCCATCGGCCAGCATCGACGCTTTGTATTCAGGGTCGGTCCAGGCTTTCGCGACCATCCGTGCGCCCTGTCCGGGGCTCGCATTGTCGGTGATCGCGATCCGCTCGGCGATTTCGGCCGGGGATACGATGCCTTTCTGCGCCAACAGGCCGCGGATCGCGAGGAGCAGGCGTTCGCCGTCGGTTTCGAGGATGTTCATACCGGGTCCAGCCAATGGCCGTAGAGTTCGATCAGCAATTCGTCGGGGGCGCCTTGCCCGTTCCAGACCCCGGTCATCGGAAAGGCCACGTGATAAAGCGGGGATGCGGCGGCGGGGCGGGCGAATGCCAGGTCCTCGGGGTTGGGGAAATCCCCGAGATGCCGCACGATCGTGCCGGTCCGGCCACGAATATAATGCGGGGTACGGATGTGGACCGGCCCCCTGGCTTCCGGCCAATCGTCCTTCACCCGCACGGTCGCGCCGGCATCCAAGGTCATGCTTCCTCCAGCGCGGCACGCAGCTCCGCCTCGGAAATGACCCCTTTGCGCAGGAGATTGTCGGCGATCGAGCGAATCCAGCGTCGATAATAGCTCAGGGCGCCGTACTGGTCTTCCGGGATCGATTCGATGCCGCGCCGCAGCTCGTCCACCGACATGACTTCCTTCGCGCCGAGGAGGCCACGAATGGCGTCCACCTGCCGATCGAAGTCGGTGAGGGCGTGCGGTTCGAGGTCCACCGGTTCGCACATGAACTTGGGGACGCCGCCCATGTCGTGATGGGCGCGGTGCGGTTCTTGATCCATCGCCGCAGATTAGCGCAACCGCCCGCCGTCGCCAAACGGGAAACGCCGGCGCCGCGACGACCGAGACCGCGACCGGGTGTCACGCGACTGCAACGGCGCTGTCATTCTTCCGTCGCCCTGCTGCGGTAACGGTCGGTACCGAATAGGAGACGTTCGCCGATGCCCACAGCCGCACGCGATCCCGCCGGGAAATCCTGGCTCGAACTGGACCTCGAAGACGATTTCGACGAAGAGCTCGAACACGAGATCGACGACGCTCGGATACCGGCGGCGCTGCGCCATTTGCACGAGATCGTGGACGGCAGCGGGATGGATCGCGGCACCTATTTTCGCGAACTGATCCGCCTACAAAGCGAACTGGTCAAACTGCAAGATTGGGTCGTGCACAAGAAGCTGAAAGTCGTCGTCCTGTTCGAAGGGCGGGACAGCGCCGGCAAGGGCGGTGCGATCAAACGCATTACCCAACGAATCAATCCCCGCGTCTGCCGGGTCGTGGCGTTGCCCGCGCCATCCGATCGGGAAAAGTCGCAGTGGTATTTTCAGCGCTACGTGCCGCATTTACCCGCCGCCGGAGAAATCGTTCTGTTCGATCGCAGCTGGTACAACCGCGCCGGGGTCGAACGGGTTACGGGCTTCGCCGACCCGGCACAGGTCGAGGATTTTTTCAACGACGTGCCCGGCTTCGAACGCATGCTGGTGCGGTCGGGCATTCTGGTCGTGAAATACTGGTTCTCGATCACCGATCGGGAACAGCAGTTTCGCTTCGATACGCGCATCCACGATCCGATCAAGCAATGGAAATTGTCGCCGATGGATTTGGAATCGCGCGTTCGTTGGGAACAATATACCAAAGCGAAAGAGGAAATGTTCGAACGCACGAACATCCCCGAGGCACCCTGGTACATCGTCGAGGGCAACGACAAGAAGCGGGCGCGCCTGAACTGTATTGCCCACCTGCTATCGCTCGTCCCTTACGAGGAAGTGCCGCACGAGCCCGTTACCCTGCCGGAACGCGTATTCGATCCCAACTACGAACGTCGGACTCTGCCCACCAATCTATACGTGCCGGATCGTTATTGAAGGGGCGAGCGGTCGGTCGCGCAGGGCGTGGTGCGCAAGGTGGGTTGGCCTAAGCGGCGCCCGACAGCTGCCCGAACACCCGCGCCAACCGCGCGGCGGCGGGATCCAGGGTCTCCGCCCAATCTCGGGCCATATTGAGCGAAGGCGAGCGCGGGCATCGACCGGATCGAGGCGATGCCATGTCCAGGCCGCCCCGTCGTCCACCGCCGGGACATCGTCTTGCACATTTATGAAAAACCGATCGAGCGCAATGCCTTGCCCCTGCGACAGCCGAGGCTTAATGGTGCGCCGCACCGTAACCGGCCGGAACACGAAGGTTTGTCCCGCATGCAACGCATGACGTCCCCCAGTTTTCAGGACCTGATCCTGCGTCTGCACACGTTCTGGGCTCGGCAGGGTTGCGTGATCCTCCAACCTTACGACGTGGAAATGGGCGCGGGCACATTCCATCCGGCGACGACCCTGCGCGCCCTTGGGCCGAAACCCTGGCGCGCGGCCTATGTGCAGCCCAGCCGCCGGCCGACCGACGGCCGCTATGGGGAAAACCCCAATCGGTTGCAGCATTATTATCAGTACCAGGTGATCGTGAAGCCCAGCCCGGCCGACGCTCAGGAATTGCTATTGGCATCCTATCGCGAAATCGGCCTCGATCCGCTGAAGCACGATTTCCGTTTCGTCGAGGACGATTGGGAAAGCCCGACCCTCGGCGCCTGGGGCCTCGGCTGGGAGGTCTGGTGCGATGGCATGGAAGTCGGCCAGTTCACCTATTTCCAGCAGGTCGGCGGCATCCCGGTGACGTTCCCCAGCTTCGAGATGACCTACGGGCTGGAGCGTCTGGCGATGTACGTCCAGGACAAGGACAACGTGTACGACATCGACTTCAACGGAAATGGGGTCACCTACGGCGACGTCTTCCTGCGCGCGGAAAAGGAATACAGCGCGCACAACTTCGAATACGCGGACACGGCGATGCTGTCGCGGCATTTTTCGGATGCGGAGAAGGAGTGTTTGGCACTCCGGGAGCGGCATCTGGCCCTGCCGGCCTACGACCAATGCATCAAAGCCAGCCATCTGTTCAATCTGCTCGACGCCCGCGGCGTGATCAGCGTGACCGAGCGGGCGAGCTACATCGGGCGGGTGCGGGCGATGGCGAAAGGATGCTGCGAGACCTGGGTGGCGGGGGATTCGGCGTGAGCAAAA
>JANXMB010000062.1 GCA_025354865.1 Acetobacteraceae bacterium
GCCGCAACAACGCGCTCACGCAAGTCCAGAGAATATGGCGCTCCCATGTCTAATGGCCTCCTGATCCAACACCCGTATTGAGTCAGAACTCCGCCCGCGTCGGCTAGAAAAATCGATTCAGCTTGGACTCATCATGCTCTAATTAGCTATCGACACCCCTATGACTGTGGCATGTCGCGACACAACGGCCGGCGCGGCGCGTGGACAAGCGGTCGGTTAGGCGACAAAATCGGCGGATTCATGATCGCCACCCTCCTTATCGCCCTCGGCGGCGTTTTTATCGCGTCGATCCTGCGCGGCTTCACCGGCTTCGGTTTCGGGCTGGCGGCGGTGCCGTTGCTAAGCCTTGTCCTGCCACCGGCGCAGGTCGTGCCCTTTGTCGTGACGCTCAATCTGTTCATCGGCGCGAGCGGGTTGCGCGCGGCCACGCTACAGACCGATTGGCGATCGATCCGAGGGTTGGTGCCGGGGGTGCTAATCGGCATTCCCACGGGGCTGGCGATTCTGACCGCCTTCTCGGCCAACACGGTCCGTCTGGCGATCGGGCTGATCATCGCGGCATCGGTGTTACTGCTCTGGCGCGGGGCGCGCCTGCCGCCGCGTCCGTCGGTGCTGCTGACGCTTGCTGTGGGCATGGTGTCGGGCACGATCACCGGCTTGGCGTCGATGGGCGGGCCACCGATGGTGGTTTATCTGATCGCGGTCGGCAACAGCGCCGCCGCCGTGCGCGCGACGACCATCGTGTACTTCATGTGCTCCGGCTCGATCTCGGCCTTGGCGATGATCGCCCAGGGGCTGATCGACCGCGAGGTCCTGGCCTGGACCGTCGCCGGCATTCCGGCCGCTTATGGCGGCAACTGGATCGGCACCTGGGCCTTCCACCGCGCCAAACCGCACCACCACCGGCTAACGGCGCTGATCGTGCTGTCGCTCCTGTCGGCGGTGCTGATCGTGCGGGCACTGTTGGCGGGGTAGCGCCACCCGTCCGGCGTGCGGCCATGCGGACGAGCGGCGGCCCCGACGGCGTTAGAACGCCAACCAGCCGAACAGTAGCAGCGTGTTGTTGGCGCCGGGACCGCGACCGTTGCCGTCGTAGTTGGAGAACCCGCCGTCGAACTGGGTGTAAGCAATATACTGCACGCCAAGTTTCAGGTTGACCCAGGGGTTTGCGAAGGATTCCGCCCTGCCGAAGGGCACCCAATCGGCCTCCAGGATGAAGGCGTTGCTGTTCGGCTTGCCATTGGCCGTGCCGTAGGCGGGATTGAGCGTGCCCCAAGTTTTCTGCCAGCCGAATGTCGCGCCATAGGTATTCTGATACCAATACGACACGTTGGCGCGAACTTGGTTCAATGCGAACGCCCCGCCGCTGCCGGTCGCATTGCGTTGCTGGTCCTCGTGGACATAAATGCCTTGCACCGTCACGATATGGGTGCCGTCGCCGAGAAACTGGTAACCGGCGTCGAAGGCATAATCGGTGTAGCGATCCTGCCCGGCATCCCCGCTGGACTGGAAGGGCACACCGGTCGGCGGATTGAGGTCGGCGCGCATATACAGGGCACCGATATGGGCAGCCTGGTTGTTCCATTGATACTCGTACGCAACGCGGGCGTAGGGCGCGGCGCCGACGATGGCCCCTTGGCCGCCGAGATCGTTACCAAACCGAGCAAGAGTCCAGCCGCCGGGGGAGGTGTATGCGCCGGCTTCGAGGTAGAGTGCGTTGTCGAGCCAGACATACGCAGTATAGCCGAGTGTATTGGCGTTGAACGCGCTGACGAGCATCGGCTGTGCGGCCGGGGTCGGGGCCAGAGCGGACTGGATATAGGGGAAGCCCCAGGCGAAGGTGCTGTTATAGGGATCCTGTGCGGTCGGATTGTTATTGATCGTGGTGCCGACGCGCAATTCATGCGCCCCCAGGGCCACGCTGGTCGTGAACGGGCGCAAGTCGGCGTTGTCGACGTGGGAGACGTTGGACACGCCGGAGTATGTCAACTGCACGAAACCGCCGCTATAATCCCCCAGTCGTCCGGCCACGAAAATCGAAATCTGATCGAGCGACGGGTTATTATTGGTGTCGTAATGATGTGGCGCGGTCGCTTGTTCTTGCCGTGTGTTGGTGAAGGACGTCGTCACCATCGCCGAGAGGGGCATTTTCGACGCCCATCCGTCGCCGCCGGACATGGTGTATCCGCCGATTTTGAATGCCCGACCGAACGGGGTCAATTGCGGCCCGAAGGCCCCGACATGGCAGGTTATGCAAGGCTGGCCGGTCTGTTCGGAAAAGCTGGGCACCGCTTCGGCGGCGGTCGGCAACGCGCCGATGGTTACCGCTGCAACGGCAATTTCGAATATTTTGCAGTTTCGAGCCATTTTCCAGTCCTCCGGCAGATGCTACATGTTTTGTGGCTGGTCCGACGGAGGAGCACACTGATGTAAATCAATGCGCGCACCGGAAATCGACGCATATCGAAGTCCGGCGTCAGTGCAATGTCGCGAGATACGCGATCAAATCGCCGCGCTTCTCGGCGTCTTTCTGGCCGGCGTACGTCATGGTCGTGCCCACGACCACGGTACGAGGGGAAACGAGGTAGCGATCCAAGGTCGCCGCGTCCCAGGTCAGGCCCGAGTTCTTGTTGGCTTCGGAGTAACGGAATCCGGCCACCGTGCCAGCCAGGCGGCCGACGATCCCAAATAGCGACGGTCCTACCCCGATCTTGCCCTGCACCGTGCCATGGCAGACGCCGCAGTCCTTCTTGAAGATCGCCTGCCCGGCTTCGGCATTTTCCGCATGCGACACTGCCGGCTGCAACATTGCGAGCGCGGCTGCAAATGATAACGTAACGATATAACGGGTCATGCCAGCACCTACCTGTTTGCGCCATCGATATACACGCCGCATCGCGCGTGCTGCAAGCCGAGCAGTACCGTTTCATTTGCAACTCCGCCGCGCTTCCCACGCGCGAACGGGGCCACTTTACCAGCGGTCGCGATGGTGATGGCGCCAGCCGCCCTCGTATGCCACGACCGGCGCGGGATAATAGGCGGCGCCATATCCGCGCCCGTAACCGCCTTCGGGATACACGACGCAGCCGCCCAACAAAGTCGAAAGCGCCAGCGCGACGACCGGAAGCACGGCAATACGGCAAAGACGGGTCATGATAGTAACGCCTGTTTGGTGGGCCATAAGGAGCACTCTGGATCGACAACGTGGCCGAAGAATGACCCAGTTGTGACGCCTCTGTGGCGACGCGGCGTTGTTTTGCCATCTTCGCGTGCCATCTTCAGTGGAAGACCGATGGAAGATCGCCATGCGCACCCCGACGCCGCCCTTTCGCCTTACGGCCATTGCCGCCGCAACCGCGTTGCTGGCCGGCATCGTCGCGCCATCTTCCCCGGCCCAAGCCCAATCGAGCCTGGAGCAAACCCAGCCCGATGGCACGCAGCCCGATGGCACGAAGGGGGACCAAACCCAATCCGACCCGCCGGCCCGCGTCGGCCGATTGGCGCGAACCACCGGCACCGTGTCCTACCATGCGGCGGGGGAGACCCAGTGGACCCCGGCGGCGGCGAATTTCCCACTCGCGACCGGCACCGCCGTCTGGACCGAACCGAACGCCCAGGCGGAGCTGGAACTATCGTCGAGCCGGATCGTCATGACCGGCGGAACCGCGATCGAAATCGCCGCCCTGGATGCGAACGGGCTGCGCGCCACCCTGAGCCAGGGCAAAATGCTGCTCACCCCGCGCGACCTGGCCGAGGGCGAGACCTGGACAGTCCAAACCCCGCGCGGTTCGGCGACGCTGACCCGCCCCGGCCGCGTTGCCATCGCCGCAGGCGACACCGCGACCCCCACCGTTATCGCCGTGCTGGAAGGCAGTGCGACATTGTCCGGCGGCGGGTTGGACCAGACCCTGACCGCCGGCCAGTCCGCCCGCGTGACCGGCACCGATGCGCTGCAGGCGCGGATCGACCCCGTCTCCCCCGAGGATCTCGCCGAAGCAGATAGTCTGACCGGACGCGCGCGCGGACGGCCCCCCTTGCCACCGCCGGCCCGCTACCAGCCGATCCCGCCGCCGCCGGCCATTGCCAGCCTGCCGGGCGGTGACGACCTGGGTGCATACGGACTCTGGAACCGCACCCCGGAATACGGCGAAGTCTGGTACCCCTATGTGGAGCCGGGTTGGGTCCCGTACCGGCACGGCCGCTGGGCCTATGTCGCGCCCTGGGGCTGGACCTGGATCGACGACGCGCCCTGGGGTTTCGCCCCGTTCCACTACGGGCGCTGGGTTCAATTGCAAAGCCGCTGGGCCTGGGTGCCCGGGTTCGAGCCGCAACCCCGCTGGGGATACCCAACCTACGCGCCGGCTTTGGTGACCTTCCTGGGCATCGGCGTCGGCATCGGCCTCGCCACCGCCCCCATCGGCTGGGTGCCGCTCGGTCCCCGCGAGCCATATCGCCCGTGGTTCCATGCGTCCAACCGCTACCTCGGCACCGTGAACCGAGGCCATTCCCAACCGATCGCCGATGGCAGCTTCCGCAACCGCTCGGCGGCAACCATGGTGCCGGCCAGCGCCATGGCGTCGTCGCGGTCGTTGCGCAGCGTCGCCCAACCGATCGGCCCGCAATCCTTCGCCGCCGCCCGCCCTTTGTCGGGACCGCATCCGGTGCAACCGATGAGCGCGCCGATCGGCCCAACCCCGCACCCGGTACCTAGCCCTCGCCCATCCGCGCAGGCGCCAAGCCCGCTGCGTGTGGCACCGCTCGGCGCCCCGATCGCCCCGAGCAGCGTGGCCCCGATATTGACCCGGCCCGGACAGCAAACGCCGCAGTTCGGGGTGCCGCCAGGGGTGCAACGCCCTGCACCGCAAGTTGTGGCGCCAGCGGGGGTGCAACATCCGACGCTGCCGTTCGCGGCCCCGCCGGGGGTGCAACATCCGCCACCGCAAATCGCAGCACCCTTGGCTGCGCCTCGGCCTGCACCGCAATTCGGGGCACCGCCAGCATTGCAACATCCTGCACCGCAAATCGCGGCACCGCCGGCCGCACCTCGGCCCGCACCGCAATTCGCGGCCCCGCCAGCGGTGCAACGCCCGACACCGCAATTCTCCGCGCCACCGGCAGCGCCCCGGCCCACGCCGCAGTTCCAGGCGCCCCCGCCGGTGCAACGTCCGGCACCGCAATTCCAAGCCCCACCGGCAGCGCCCCGGCCGACACCGCAATTCACCGCGCCAACGCCGCAATTTCAGGCCCCTGCACCGCAATTCCGTGCCCCGGCGCCAGCAGCGCCACCTCCGCCGGCCCATCGGGACAAGCGCCCCGGAGAACGTTAGGAAGGAACGCTAACCCAGCGCGCGCACTCGCGGCATGACTTCGGCGGCGAAACGGCGCATTTCGGCTTCGAACGGTTGGAATTGCAGCATGAACAGCTCGATCCCAGCGTCGTGGAACGCTCGAATTCGTTCCGCTACCTGATCGTAGGACCCGACCAGACCCGCCGCCGTTCCGCCGTTGCTCCCGACCCGAGGGGTCTTGCGCATCGTTGCCGCCATGACCGACGCCGCATCGGTGTTCGCGCGCTGTACCGAGCGGATGGGGGCGTCCTTGGCGGCGAGGGTAAAGAGGTGGTCGAGGTGGGCATGGGCCTCGGCCTCGGTTTCCCGGGCGATCGCGAAGGCGGACAGGCCGTAGCGCAAGGGCGGGCCGGAACGCGGGCGGGCGGCGACGTCGGCGATCAGCGCGCGCACGTCGTCCAACGGCTGGCCATTGATGAACCAGACATCGCCTTTGTCGGCGACCAGTTGGCGCGCTGGGTCCGATTCGCCCCCGACATAGATAAGCGGACGCGGACGAAACGGATCGGCGGGGCGCAGGGTGTAGTCGTCGACGTCGAATCGTTCGCCTTTATGCGTCACCGACTCGCCGCGCATCAGCGGCTCCACCACCGAAATCCATTCCCGTCCGTAGTCGTAACGGGCATCGTGTTCGGGGAAACCGATGCCGGCTTTTTCCAACTCCGGCCGGTTCCAGGCGTTGACCAGATTGATTGCGAAACGGCCCCGAGAGATATGTTCGATGCCCAACGCCATTTTGGCCAACACCACCGGGTGGTACAAATAGGGTTTGATTGCCGCAATGATTTCGATCTTGCTGGTCAGTGCAGCCAGGGCGGCGGCGGCGGTCCAGGCTTCCAACTGATCCTGCGGGGCATGGTGCGGGTTGACCGTGTGCTGCGCCACCAGGGTGCTGTCGAAGCCGAGGGCTTCTGCATCCAACACCAGCTTACGGTTCCGTTCCCAGGACGCATCGTACGGCTCGTCGGGATCCTGCAACGCGGCGCGGCTGCCGTGCACCAGCGCCCAGACGCCGAAGCGGATCGGGTAAGCCGACACGGTGTTATACCTCTGCCAGAATTAGGCCGGTCAGTTCCTCGGGCATGGTCAGCATCGGATAATGACCGGTATCCAGCTCGTGCCATTTCGCTTTCAAACGGGCGGCGGAACGACGGACATGGGCTTCGCCGGGGTTGGGCGCATTGCGGCACCAAACGACCGTTGCATCCCAGTCCATGTCCCAGAAATCGCCCAGGCGCACCGGCACTTCCGATGTTCCGGTGGGGTGCGGGGTGTAACGATCCAGCGCCCAGGCTTTCGTTTCGGGATCGAGGTCGGCGAACAACCCGTTGGCCGCTTCTTCCCGTGTCGGACCCGACGCCATCGGAACCGGGCCGATCGTGGGCGGGCGTTTGACGATGTCGCGCGTCCGCTCCCCGTTGAACAAGGCCAGCGCGTCCACCAGCACGATACGCGCAACACGATGGCGCATCCGTTCGGCCACCCCGCAGACAACCATCCCGCCGGAGCTGGTGCCGACCAGCACGGTGTCGCGCAGGTCCTCGAAAAACAGCAGATCGCAGACCTCGTTCACGAAGGTTGTCGTATCGATGCCGGGGCGCAACTCGTGCCGCCGCTCGCCGCAGCCGACCATGGTCGGGGCGAAGACGGTATGCCCGGCGGCACGCAGCCGGCTGGCCACACGCTGCCAAATCCAACCGCCCTGATACGAGCCGTGAACGAGAACGAAATTCGTCATTGGCGTTTCCCCTTATGTCCAGCGCCGCAATGCGGCTTCCCCCGGTTCCGTCAGCCGGTAGATGCCGCGTTCCACCCGTTCGAACCAACCGTAGACGTTGCGTTGCAGAATGCTCGCGGCGTCGGGCGCGACGGGGCGCAGGTCGCGCGGCTTTTTCGGACCTTCCCGCAACGCGGCGGCGCAGTCCAGGGCCTGCTGGCGGTAGGCAGTCATGATCGGTTGCCGGGTCGATCCGCCCTCGGTCGGGTCGCCGCGCCGCGCAGCATGTTCCCTAAACAACCGCTTGCGCTCGGGTTTATTGGGGCGCGGCCGATAAGGTTCGGGATGCACCAGGACATCGACCCGGGAGCGTACCGGATCGACCGCCAGCAGCCCGAAGCCGAGCATGCGGCAAAGGCGATGGGCGCGGGTATCGCGGTCGCGGCCTTTGCGAGTGGCGGCGACGGCCAGCCAAACCTGATCGGCAGCGCGCATCCGATCGATGCCTTGCAGCACCAGTTCGAGCGAGAATGCCGTTTTCAACTCGCAAATGGCCAAAACCGCCTGTTCGTCGCCGCGCACCGCCACCACATCGCAGCCACGGATTTCCCCCTTCGCCTCGAAGCCTTGCGCTTCCAGAAAGCGTTTCACCGCAGGATAGAGCGTTGTTTCGGGCGCGCGAATCGACATGACCGGCATTCTATACCACTGCGCCCCAATGGGATCGCAGCGGGTTTGCTCGATAGGCGCGGATATTGCTGGCGCCGCTGCAACATCGCCACCCGCGCTTAGGCCGTTCGGCCGACCGGTATTACTCGTCCGCCGCGAGCCTTGCGGCCTGATCCTCGGCGGTGAGTTTATCGACGAATTCGTCGAGATCGCCTACCATCACACGATCGATCTTATACAGCGTCAGATTGATCCGATGGTCCGACACCCGCCCCTGCGGGAAATTGTAGGTCCGAATGCGTTCCGATCGGTCGCCCGTGCCCACCTGGTTTTTCCGATCCGCAGCGCGAGTGGCAGCCAGCGACGATCGCTGCGCCTCATACATCCGAGAGCGCAATATCTTCATCGCCTTGGCGCGGTTTTTATGCTGGCTGCGTTCTTCCTGCATCGCAACGACGATGCCGGTCGGAATATGGGTGATGCGCACGGCACTCTCGGTTTTGTTCACGTGCTGCCCGCCGGCACCGGACGCGCGATAGACATCGATCCGCAGGTCGGATTCGTTGACCTCGACATCGACCTCTTCCGCTTCCGGCAGTACTGCCACCGTAACGGTCGAGGTGTGGATGCGCCCTTGGCTTTCCGTCGCCGGCACCCGCTGCACCCGATGCACCCCGGATTCGTACTTCAATCGAGCGAAAACGTTGCGCCCGTTGATCTCGGCGATGCCCTCTTTCATGCCACCGAGTTCGGTGTCGCCGAACTCCATGACCTCGAACTTCCAGCCCTTGCTTTCGGCATATTTCTGATACATTTGGAACAATTCGGCTGCGAACAGGCCGGCTTCGTCGCCACCGGCCGCCGGGCGGATTTCCAGAATGGCGGAACGCGCATCGGCTTCGTCCCGAGGCAGCAACGCGAGGCGGATTTCGTGTTCCAGCGCTGGGATTTTGTCCTTCAACTCGAATAACTCGGCTTCGGCGAGGCTTTTCATTTCCGGATCCGAGAGCAGCGCCTCCGCCTCGTCGCGGGCTTGTTCGGCCGATCGCAGATCGCCGATGCGGGCGACGACCGGTTCGATGTCGTTCAACTCCCGCGACGCTTTGACGTAGGCTTCGCCGGAAATCCCCTCTCCCAGCAGCGCGCGCAATTCGTCGGCTCGGGCCGCGATCCGGTCCAGTTTCAGCGCGAGGTTCATGACAGGCGGGCCGCGATCGCATCCAGCGCGATCGCTTCCTGCACCCCGGTGGTCAGGTCTTTCACCTGCGCCACGCCCGCCGCGATATCGTTGTCCCCGATAATCACCGTTGCCCGAGCGCCGAGTTTATTGGCCCGTTCCATCCGGCGCTTGAGGTTGCCGCGATACCCCATTTCCGCGCGGATACCGGCGGCGCGCAGGGATTGCAGGACAGCCATCGCCGTGGCCTCCGCCGCATCGCCGATCGGCACGACGACGACCGGGGCCGGCGGCGCGGGGGCGGCATCCATCAGCATGCCCAGACGCTCGATGCCGGCTGCCCAGCCCACGGCGGGGGTGCGGGGACCGCCCATCTCCGCCACCAGGCCATCGTAACGACCGCCCGCCATCACGGTGCCCTGGGCGCCAAGTTTCAACGTCACGAATTCGAACGCGGTGTGGCCGTAATAATCCAGGCCACGAACGATGCGCGGATTTTCCCGGAACGGCACCCCGAAACGACCGAGATGGTCCTTCAACTGCGCGTAAAACGCAGCGGCCGCATCCGTCAGATATGGCACGATCGTCGGCGCGTCGGCGACAACCGAACGATCGCCCTCGTCCTTGCTGTCGAGGATACGCATGGGATTGCGCTCCAACCGGGTCAGGCTGTCCTTCGACAGCGCGCCTTGGTGGGCGGAGAAATAGGCGATCAGCGCATCGCGATAGGCCGCATGGCTTTCTTTGTCGCCGAGCGTATTGATTTCCAGGATGGTGTCGGCGGCGACGCCCAGGGCTTTGAGGATATCCCAACCACAGGCGATCGCCTCGGCATCGGCCAAGGGTTCGGACGGGCCGATCAGTTCCACCCCGATCTGGTGGAATTGTCGGTAGCGCCCTTTTTGCGGTCGCTCGTACCGAAACATCGGGCCGGCGTAGAACACTTTCTGCGGCAGCGACTGGGTCAGCCCGTTGGTCACCAGCGCGCGGCAAACGCCGGCAGTGCCCTCCGGCCGCAGCGTCACCGAATCCCCGCCCCGATCGTCGAAGGTATACATTTCCTTCATCACCACGTCGGAGGTTTCGCCGAGCGTGCGGGAGAATACGCGGGTGTCTTCGAAGATGGGGGTGATCCATTCGTCGAAACCATAGGTGCCAGCGATGCGGCGCGCGGTTTCAGCGACATGGCGATGGCGGCGCAGGTCGTCGCCGATCAGGTCGTGGGTGCCGCGGGCAGGTTGTAGGTCGGTCACGATGGGAGTCCTGGTTGAACACGGCCAAGCCGCACGGCGCGCAAACTAGCGCGGGTGGGTGCAGAGGCAAGGGTTTGCTTGCTCCACTTGCCTAAGCGGCACACCCGGGCCATGTACACAGCATGATCCTCTTCTCCAACACCTACGCGACGCTCCCCGAACGGTTCTACGCTCGGCTGCCGCCGACGCCGGTCCCAGCGCCGCGTCTGATCGCCCTCAACACCGCGCTGGCCGCCCAGTTGGGGCTGCACCCGGACGATCTGACGGCCGATGTGCTGTCGGGCAATGTCGTGCCGCCGGGCGCCGATCCGATGGCCCTGGCCTATGCCGGGCACCAGTTCGGCAATTTCGTGCCGCAACTCGGCGACGGACGCGCCAATCTGCTGGGGGAGGTGAACGGCCACGACATCCAGTTGAAGGGCGCCGGACGCACCCCATTCTCCCGCGGCGGGGACGGGCGCGCGGCCCTGGGGCCGGTGCTGCGGGAATACCTGATCGCGGAGGCGATGCACGCCCTTGGCATTCCCACGACCCGCGCTTTGGCAGCGGTCGCAACCGGCGAAACCGTGGTGCGGGAAACCGCCCTGCCCGGCGCCATCGTAACGCGCGTCGCCGCCAGCCATATCCGGGTCGGCACGTTCCAGTATTTCGCCGCGCGCAAGGACGACGACGGGGTGCGGACCCTGGCCGATTATGCGATCGCCCGCCATTACCCGAACGCCGCCAGCTACCGGGCGTTTCTGGAGGCGACGATTGCGCGGCAGGCGGAACTGGTCGCGCGATGGCTGCTGGTGGGTTTCATTCATGGGGTGATGAACACCGACAATTGCTCGATAGCGGGGGAAACGATCGATTACGGCCCCTGCGCGTTCATGGACGCCTACGATCCGGCCACCGTGTTCAGCTCGATCGATCGGCAGGGGCGCTACGCCTACGGCAACCAGCCGCGCATCGCGGTATGGAACCTGGCCCGCTTGGCGGAAACCTTGCTGCCGCTGCTGGACGATGCCGAGGATAAAGCGGTGGAAATCGCGCAGGAATGCCTCGCCGGATTCGGCCCCACCTTCGAAGCGGCGTATTTCGGGGGATTGCGGCGCAAGATCGGTCTGGCGATCGAACGCGACGGCGACAATGCCTTGGTGCAGGACCTGCTGAAGGCGATGGCCGACAACCAGGCCGATTTCACCCTGACCTTTCGCGGCCTGTGCAACGCTGCGGTGAAGCCGGAACGCGATGCGGCGGTGCGCGATCTGTTCGTCGATCCCACCGTCTACGACGCCTGGGCGGCCCGCTGGCGCCAGCGGCTGGCGTTCGAGATCGCCACGCCCGAGGCTCGCCATGCAGCCATGCGCGCCGTCAATCCCGCCTACATCCCGCGCAACCACAATGTCGAAGCCGCCCTGGAAGCAGCGATCGAGCGCGACGACCTCGCCCCGTTCGAGGAACTGCTCGCCGTCCTGTCCCACCCCTTCGACGACCAGCCGAGCATGGCGCGTTATGCGGCCCCACCGGCGCCGTCGCAAAGGGTGCATCAGACGTTTTGCGGCACCTGAGATGAACGCGTCGTGCCGGGTTTGCGGCGCGGACGCACTGGACGGCGATGCATTCGCTTTCGCGCACGCATCGCCGTCCAGCCCTTTGTTCGGTCACGCGATACAGACCTCCGGCGATTCCACCCCCGGTCATCGCGCTCTCGTGCCAATGCCCGGTTTCGCGGCGTTGCCTCGGGTCAGTTCCGACTGCCGCCCGATTGCGGCGGGCGGCGCGCTGGCCTGCTGCGACCGATGCGGCGCAATGCAGCGGCCGGGATTGACGGTGCACCAACCGCCGCCGCTGGCATGGCCATGATCCGCCGGCTGAAAGACTGGTTTTGGTCGAAGATCGATCGGCGTTTCGCCCTGCTGCTCGCGCGCCAGACCACTCCGCCGCCCGCACCCGCCGATGGTCCGGGGTGGAGCGGGATCGGCAATCCGTTCGAATGGCACACCCAGGCGGCGATCTCCCGCCCTTTCGACCGGCGTCGCGGTGCTGTACGGCGCCGACATCGATGGCGATATTGCCGAATTCGGAACCATGACCGGCGCCACGGCGCGCGGCCTTGCGCGGGCCATTGCCACCTGCGATGCGACGTTGACCCAGGCCATCGCCGTCTACGGCTCGCGACCCCGCACCTTGCATCTGTTCGATAGTTTCGTCGGTCTACCCGCGACCGACAATCCGATCGACGCCAGCGCACCGCATGTGCAGGACGGCGCCTGGATGCCCGGGGCGTGCTGCGGACTGGAGCCCGACGCGCTGCTGGCCGAAACGACCGCATTCCTGGCAGCCGAGCGGGTGCGGATTCACGCCGGTTGGTTCAGCGAAACGGTGCCGGCGCTGCCGCTGGATACCCGCTTTGCGCTGATCCATATCGACTGCGATCTGTATAGTTCGGCGATGGATGCGCTCTCCGGCTTGCTTGACCGAGGCCTTATCGCGCGTGGCGCTTACGTATTTTTCGATGACTGGAACTGCAACCGAGCAGATCCGAACCTGGGAGAGCGGCGGGCGTGGCGGGAATGTTGCGAGCGATACGGTATCGTTGCATCCGACCAGGGTGCATACGGTGTGTTTTCCCGCTGCTTCATCGTCCACGACTACCGGCGCGCACCCGACCCGACCGGCTGACGTCGATCCGCGCGTATGGAATAGCGGTCATCGCAATTGCTCCAACCGTCGCACCAGCCGCCGCCCTAGCAGGCTGCTGAAAAAGTCCGGCGGACCGGCAACGATTGGTCAAAAAGAATCGCAGACGCTGCTTGGGCGACCGAATGTTTCGTGAGGTCAGTGCGCTGCGACTCAATCTTTCGTGACAGGGTGTCGAGAAGAGTTTTTCAGCAGCCTGCTAACGCGCGCGGGTGCGGAACGGGCCGGCGGAGAACAGGTCGCTCAACGCCCGGGTTCGGGCGCCGCGGCCGACGAAAACCACACCGTCCCCGGCCGCAATGCGCAGATCCGGCGCGGGGTTGGTGATGGCGTCGCCATCGCGTCGGTTTAGTTGCACAATGAAAAACGCGCCGTCGCTTTCCCGCTCCACTTCTGCAACGGTCTGGCCGACGATCGGGCTGTCCGGGGCCGCCGACACCACGTCGATTTCCAGGCCCAACGTGTGCAACACTGCCTCAAAATTCTTCATCCGGCCGGAATCCCGCAGGAACCGCGCGGTCTCCTTGTAAAGGATCATTTCGGCGATTCGTTCCGCACCGATATGGGTCGGCAAAATCACATGATTGGCGCCGGCTTGCAGCAGTTTGCGCTCCGTGCTCGGCAATTCGCCGCGGGCGATGATCTCCAGTTCTGGGTTCAGACTGCGCGCGCTCAGGGTGATGAACACGTTCGCCGCATCGTTCGGCAGCACCGTCGCCAAGGTCCGCGCCCGCTCGATCCCCGCAGCTATGAGCGAATCTTCGTCCGTCGCATCGCCTTGCAAGCAGAGATAGCCGAACGTCCGCGCGTGCTCGGCTTCGGCCTCCCCCATTTCGAGGATGACGAAGCTGGCGCCGCCCTGGTGCAGGTCGTGCGCGAGAACATTGCCCAAGCGGCCGAAACCGCAGACGATGACATGGTCTTTGAGTTGGTCGATCCGCGTGTTCATGCGTTTGAGCCCGAGTATCTGGGTCAGTTGGTTGACCGTGATGAACTGTACCAGCGCGCCGGTAACGAAAATGATGCCGGTGCAGCCGAACACGATGGTCGCAATGGTGATGCCGCGTAGCAGAGGGGTATCGACCGGCCGAACCTCCCCATAGCCGACGGTATAGACGGTCATGACGACCATGTAGACGGCATCGCCGAGGTTCCAGCCGGCCGCGACATAGGATGCCACCGACAGGGCCATGACGATCAGGACGAAACCGACGCCCATCCCAAGGTTGCGTGTCGGCGAGCCCAGCAACCCGGTGGCGACGTTGGAGTGGGGGCGGAGCGACATGGTCGGGCGACGATCCGTCGGTGTTGCGATGTAGTAATGTCCGGCTTAGTGGTCCGATCCCGACGGAAGCATCCTATGCAGTCGGGTGAATCGGCCCACAAAAACAAGGGCTAGTGGTCGAAGTCAGACGGCATCGTCCGGCTGATTTCGACCACTAGGCGGCGTTGGCCCCGACGGCGCGTTCGATCTCGGCCGGCGTTATGCCCAGTTTGGCGGCGGCGTCGGCGATGTCGGCCCAGGATTGGGCGTCGACGTCGATCCCATCGACCCGGCGCTTGGCGGCGTAGCGACGCTCCGGCTCCCCGGGGGTCAGGACCTCGGCAAATCCGGGCGCCGGTTTCGCCGATTTGATATGGGCGCGGGTTGCCTCGGCACGGGCCGCCACATGGTCGGCGCCGCCGAGTTGGCTGAGATCGATGACAATCGCGAGCATGGAGTTCAAGGTGCCGCCCTTGCGTTCCTCGACCGTGCCCTGACCGCCGGCAACCGCCATCGCCATGATTTCGCACATGATTGCCAGCCCGCCGCCTTTGTGGGTGCCGAAGCTGCGCAAGGCGCCGGTCTTGTCGCGCATGAAGCCGGTGGGGTCGTTGGTGGGATTGCCGTCGAGGTCGATCAGACTGCCTTCCGGGACCTCGATCCCTTTGTTGAACGCCACACGGGCTTTGCCGGCGGCGATCGTGGTGGTTGCCATGTCCAGCACCACCGGCTGCCCGTTCGGTCCCGGCACCCCGGTGGTGAAGGGGTTTGTGCCCAGCCGCGCCTCGGCCGCGCCATAGGTGGCTTGGGCGTCGCGGTGGTCGGCGACGTTGACGAAGGATGTGAAGGCGCAGCCATGGGCGATCGCCAGTTCGGCGTAGGTGCCGATGCGCCCGATATGGGACGCGTTGCGCAACCCGAGGACGCAGGCCCCCATCTCCTTGGCTTTGGCGATGGCGCGGCGCATGGCATCGCCGGCCGCACGCTGCCCGTAACCGCGCTTGGCGTCGATAATCAGCAGCGCGCCGGAGTCGAGCACCGTATCCGACACCTGGTTCGGCACCAGCAGCCCGTCCTGGAGCAAGCGCACATAAGTCGGCAGCATCCCGACACCATGCGAATCATGGCCCGCGAGGTTCGCTCGTACCAGATGATCGGCGACCTCCTTGGCTTCCACATCTTCGCTGCCCATGCGGGTTGCGATGAGGTGGGTGAGGTTTTCAAGCCCGTGGGCGGTGAATGTCGGCATAGACGAAACGCTCCTACGATCGATGCGGCTCGGCGGACGCCGAGGGCGGGGAATATGGGTTCACGCGGCAGCGGGGCCGGCGCCGCCCGACCCCAAACGCCAGGACTAAAGCGCGATGACCGGAGGTGGAATCACCGGAGGTCTGAATCGCGCGAACAAACAATACGTTAGATCGCGATACGTGAGCGAGCGCGAACGCATCGCGATCTAGACGATAAAGACCGACGGGTTCTGCGCAGCAGGACGCCCGCAGAACCGGATCGGCGTCTATTCGCCGGCCATCCGCACCGAAGCGGTGGCTACCGCCAGCCGCGCGAGGCCGGAGATGTCGTTGGATCGGTCCATTGTCAGCACCGCATCCGCCAACTTGGCCGCGCGTTCCTCGCCCAGGATCGCCTCGGTCAGGCCGCGGAACTTGGCCTTCAATTCGTTCTCGGTCAGGAAGTTGCTGGGCTCGCCCTTGGGCACGACGACTTTCTGTTCGAAAATCTGGCCACGGGCCTCGATCGTCAGCTTGGCCGACATGTTGGTGGGGAATTCGGCCTCGATTTCCGGGTCGAAGGCGCTGGTAACTTTCGGCAGCAGCGACCGGATGGTGGGGTCGTTCAGCAGCTTGTAGCTGTCCCAGCCCATCGCGCCGGTTGCCAATGCGGCGGAAATCACGAAGGGGCCGCTGAACTGGCCGTCCACGACGTTCAACGGATTGGCCTTCTTTTCCGCCGGCGCGCCGACCAGCAGCATGCCGGATTTGGGCAGGCCGAGGCGGATGGCGGTGATTTCCTCCGGCAGCAGATCGTTGGCGGCACGCAGCGCGAGGGCGGCGTCGATGCCGGCATGGCCGTAGCGGCAGGACGGGTAGGGTTTCACGGCGGTGTTCATCAATTCGAATACGATGCCCAGATCCTGGATCGCGCGTTCCGGCGTCGGGTTGGGGGCGTAGGCGCGCATGAAGCCGTGCTTGCCCTCCAACGCTTCCGCCGCACCTTTGAAGCCTTCGCGCACCAAGGTCGCGGCCATCAGGCCGTTGACGGCGGCCCATCCGACCTGGGACCGCTTGGTCCAGGCGCCGTTGGCCAGGAATTGCAGCGATCCGGCGGCTTGCGACAGGACAGCACCCATGGCGCCGGCCACGCCGTCGGCATCCATGCCGAACACGCGAGCGGCAGCCGCAGCGGCCCCGAAGGCGCCGCAGGTCGCCGTCGGATGGAAGCCGCGATCGTAGTGTTCACCGGCCGGCAGAGCCAAGGCGACGCGGCAGGTGACTTCGTAACCAGCGATGATGCCAGCCAGCACGTCGGCGCCGGACGCGCCCACCATCTCACCCGCTGCCAAGGCCGCCGGGATCACTGGGGCGCCGGGGTGCAGCGACCCCGCAGCATGGGTGTCGTCGAAGTCCAACGAATGGGCCAGGGCGCCGTTCAGGAATGCGGCGCCGATCGGAGTGTAGCGGGCGTTGTCGCCGAACACCCCGAAATTGCCGTTCGCCATGCCCATCGCGCGCACGGTGGCGACGAAGCTATCGGTGCTCTCGGCGTCGTGGCGGGCGCGGACAATGTTACCAATGAGGTCGAGCACCAGGAAGCGCGCGCGGTCCACGACCTCGGGCGGCAATTTCTCCAACCGGATGTTGGCGCAGAAGTCCGACAGTACGGCGGTGACACCCATGATGCGGTTCCCTCAGAGACGTTCTTCGATAGCGCCGGTTTGGCCCAGATGGCGCCAGTTTGGCTCAGCCAGCGCCGGTTTGGCCCAGATGGCGCAGTTTGGCGCAATCGCCGGTCGGTATCAACGCTGGTTCGGCCCGGCATCCAACAGCGCGAGGTTTTGCTCCGCCAGATCGGCGGTGGTGCTGTTCGGATCCAGCGCCAGCGCTCGCCGCCAGTCATCCCGAGCACCGCCGACATTGCCGAGCCGCTGGCGTTCGATGCCGCGTTCGAGAAGGGCCTCGGCATTGTCCGGGTCCAGCGCGATGGCGCGATCGGTGTCGGCGACCGCCAGATCTAGCCGTTCGATGCGGCGCCACGCGGCAGCGCGCATTGCCAGCGCGTCGGCGCGGTGGGCGTCTAGCGTCAGCGCCTGCGTCAGGTCGGCGATTGCGTCGGTCCACCGGCCGGCCGCGCGCAACGTCTGCGCCCGCAGGATCAGCAATTCGGTATCCGTCGGCGACAGCAGCAGTGCTCGGGTTGCGTCGTCGCGGGCTTTGTCCGCCCGATCGACCATCAGCCAAGCCTGGGCGGCCTGGGCGAAGATGGTGGCTTTCGCGAGGTCGGGGGCCAGACTCGCGGTCGCCAGTTGCTCCAGCCGCTCGGCGCCGAGATCGGGGCGGCCGGTGGCGATCAGGGTCAGGCCCTGACAATGCGCCGCGCCGTCGCCGCCGCCGGCCGCCGCCCAGGCATCGGCGGCCAGCCGCGCGCCATCGGGGTCGTCGGCCAGCAAACCGAGGCAATGTTCGTAGGTGTCGCCGCTGGCGATGCGTGGCGGGAAGGGCGGCACGGGTGGCAGCGGGGCTGCGATTTCGGCCGCCGGTTCGGGCCAGTAACGCCACAGGCCGGTGCCGGCGGCGGCGATCGACAGGAGGGCGATGCAGCCGAGAATAAGAAGCCGCTGCATCGCCTAACCCGCCGGCGCGAAAAGATGGAACGCGTTCTGTCCGATGTGCATGCCGGGCAGCATCGCACCGTACGGCGGAAAAGCCACACTGCCCAGGCAGCCGG
The DNA here is from genome assembly GCA_025354865.1 of Acetobacteraceae bacterium. Taxonomy (GTDB): domain Bacteria; phylum Pseudomonadota; class Alphaproteobacteria; order Acetobacterales; family Acetobacteraceae; genus Rhodopila. The sequence continues at coordinate 18,077 of JANXMB010000062.1, forward strand.
TGAACACGCTGTCGTGGATCAGCACATCCTGCCGAATGGTCGGCCAGACCGTCTCGGCCAGCAGGTCCTGATCGACGTGATCGTTTTCGACCCGCCAAGCGGTGTAGCGGGCCAGCATCGCCTCGACCGGCGGCAGAATCCCGCCGACCCCGCCCCAGAGGCCGGCCAGCAGCAGATCGGTATGGGTGAACCAGTCGCGCATCGCGTGGAAACGATACCCCGATTGCAGCCACGCATCGACGGCCACCCGTTCCTTCACGCTCAGCAGCGAATCGGCGTCGCGGATCAGGAACCGGCGCACCCCGGGATCGGCCGCAGCGGCGAAGCGCCACAGCAATCGCCGGTGCGGCGGCATATGCGCCGGCAACTGCATCGGCCGCAGATCGACCCCATGCGCCTGCAACTGCCCGAGAAAACCGGGATCGACGGAGGCATCGTGGTACAGCCGGATGCTCCAACCCGGGAACAGATGCGGCAGAATGCGGACGTTTTCCAGCAGCGGCACGCAGTACCGCGCCTCGTTGCCCCACAGGCAGTAGGCGATGACATTTTCGGCCGGGTTGGCGGGATCGAACGGCATGGGCGGGGCGGTGGGCATGGCCACCAGGGCGGGGCGCCCGCCGAACATGCGATCCTTCGCCTGCAACGCCGCGCGGCCGGCGGCGATCGCCTGCTCCGTTTCTCCGACGCGGTTGTATGCGTCGCTGAGGCAGTCGTGCACGTTGGGGCTGTCGGAGCCGAGCGCGAGGGCGCGCAGACAGGCGGCGATGGCGGCTTGGGAGTCGTCGATGGCGATCGACAGGACCGCCAGATTTTCGTGCATTGCGGGATCGGCGGGAAAGCGGGCGATCCCCTGGCGGAGAACGCCGATGGCATCGTCGAACCGCCGCGCACCGTGCAATAGCAGCCCGAGGAACAGGATATCCGCCGGTTCGATGCCATGCGGCCCGCCTTCTTGCAGCACGCCTTCTTGCAGCAAAATCGCCTCGGCCAAGGCGCCGCGCGCATACGCCTGCCGCGCGCGTTCCCGATCGGGCATCGTTACCGGGGTATCAGAATGGCATCGGCCTCGACCGAGGCGGTGACCGGCGTATCCTCCGGCGCGGCCGAAGGCGGGGGCAGGGCGGATGCGCCGACGGAGGACATGGCCATCGGCGCCATCGAGCGCATCTGCGGCGGAGCCGCACTGTCCAGCCGCACACTGGCAAACTGCCCGAACTTCAGATCGAGCGCCGCCGCAGCCTCATCCACCCGCGCCCGCAGCGCCGCCAGCGCGCGGTGTGTCGCCTCCTGGTGCGCCTTGCGCGCGGTTTCCGCCGATAGCCGCCAATTCAGGCCGGAGATCGCCAACCCCTTTTGCTGCAAAATGCCGATCAGCTTCAGCAACGCCGCGCCGTCGTGGCTGGATAGATTGAGGCTCTGTCCCCCCTGCCAACGATCGGCGCCGGTCTGGTTGGAGCGCCACACGCTGTAACCGCCGGTCGAAACCGTCACCCCGGCGGTTTCTTTCGCTGCCGCCAGAGCATCGCGGATCGCCTCGTTGACCCGTTTCTGCACCTCGGCCGGGGTGCCGGCGACGGCTTCGGATCGGATCGACGCGGCCAGCTCGTCCGGCGCGACCATGATTGTGGCGGTTTCCCCGAGGCTGAGATGGATATCGGTGGCGTGTGCCGAGGCGGCGAACCAGGGGAGCAACGCGATTGCATAGAGGAAACGCGGCACGATCGGCCTCCTTATTTATCTGCGAGGATGTGGGT
>JANXMB010000089.1 GCA_025354865.1 Acetobacteraceae bacterium
GCCGCCGGATTGTCCGCCGCCAGCAGCGCGGCCCCGGATGCGGCCATACCGCCGGTCAACATGGCCGAACCTGACTGCAACGCGCCCAGCGCCGCATCATAGTCCGCCGTGCCCGGCACCGCCGCGCCGCCAGCCAGCGCGGGCAACCCCGCCGCCGCCACATCGTTCAGCAGCCCCGTCACCGCATCGGCCACCAATTCCACCGCCGCCTGCGCCAGGTCGCGCACCACCTTGCAGGTGATGCGGTACGGCACCCAGTTGCCGTGCTGGTAGCTCGCCTCGAACTGCGCGATCACCACGAGGTAGCAAAATGAATCCCACGCCAGCGGCCACATGCCGCCCTCGGCGCGCAACAGGTCCAGCAGCCGCGCCCGTTCGCTGGCATCGCCGCCGGAAAACGCGCCGCTCCAGGCAATATCGGCATCGTCGCGCCCCATCGCGTCGATCACCCGCGCACCGCCCGGCAGCACATGCACCGCCATTCGCTGCGCGCCGCCGAAGCCGATCTGCGCCGGCATCTCGAATCCGGCGAAACTCACAGGGCCAAGCTGCAAATAGTCCGACATCGCTCAGCCCCCCTGCAACGTGCCCGGCCAGCGCGGCGACAGCGACGGATCGAACGCCGTGCTGGAAGCCTGCGGCCGCCCCGCCGCTCGCGCCAAATGATCCGCCACCCAACGCCCCATCCGCGTGCCGTCCAGCAACACATCGCCGCCGGTCAGTCCGCTGCCGCCCGCAGCCACCGGCGGCGCGACCGACGGTAACGGCGGCGCGAAACCTCCCGACGTCATCGGCATCGCGGCGAACCCCGCCGCCGCCGGAGCCACCGCGCCCGCGCCATCCATCGCTGCCGCAATTGTCTGCGGCGGTGCCCAGCCAGCCGCATCGCCCGGCCCGCCTGCGGCCAGCAATTCGCCGAACACCGCACCCCGCGCCGCCGACGCCTGCCACACAGTGGCAGGGGCCACGGCTGCCCCCGGCCCATCGGCCATAGCCCGCCGCGCGACCGTCAATGCATCCAGCGCGGCCGGCCGCGCCGCATCCATCGTCAGCGGCCCCGCCGCAGCCGCCACAGGCCCGTCAGCCGCTGCGCCGCCGGCGGCAGCACGCGCATGCACCGCACCGTCACGCACGCCCTCCACAGCCGCCGCAACGCCCGCCTCCACGGCACCCGGCACCGAACGCGCGGCCCGCTTGCGCGGCGCCAGCGCCCACGGCCCGCCGCCGTGCGCCCAGTGCCCGCCCAGCGCCAGCGCCAGCGTGGCATCCACCGCGCCACTCACGCGCTCCGCTCCTGCCAGCGCAGCGCCGCGAAATCGAACGCGCCGCCATCCAGCCGCCCCAACACGACAACGAACGCCATGCGCTCCTCCGCTGAAAGGCTGAACGCCACGTCGAACGGCACCCCGTGCTTGACCAAATACAAGCAATCGATCAGCTCGGGGTGCCCACTCAGTTTCCCGCCGCGGCCGCAATTTCCGCAGGCCCCGCCTGCGTCTGCGCCAACGCCTCGGCCACCGCCGCCAACCCTTCGTCGCCGAGCCGGGCGACCAATCCCTCGATCTGCGCCTCGCTGGCCGGCGGCGGCACCGGCACACCGTCGATGCTGGCGACACTGGCGGCGAACAGCGCGATGGTCAGCCAAGGCTGATTTTGCGCCAGTGACGGACCTGCGGCTTTCAGCAGCCGCAACTTGTCCAGCGCCGTTGGCCGCCGCAGTTCCAGCCGCCGGCCCAGCGCATCGCGCACCGGGTCGGCCTGCTGGGCTGCTGCAATCAGCCGCGCCGATGGCGTGTCCATCAAACCCGCCGCCTTGCGCTAGCGAAAAACTCCAGCCGCTGCTTCACGCTGGCGTCGCCCCGCCACACGCCGGCGCTCGCGAAGCGGAACACCGCGTTGTCGAACTGATAGGTGCTGGTCGACCCGTCCGATTCCGCGATGTATTGATACAACGTGCCCGGCGCCGGATTGCTG
>JANXMB010000118.1 GCA_025354865.1 Acetobacteraceae bacterium
AAACTCTTCTCGACACCCTACCACGAAAGATTGAGTCGCAGCGCACTGACCTCACGAAACATTCGGTCGCCCAAGCGGCGTCTGCGATTCTTTTTGACCAATCGTTGCCGGTCCGCCGGACTTTTTCAGCAGCCTGCTAAGCCGTGCCGCCCACGGTCAATCCGGCCAGTTTGATCGTGGGCTGCCCCACGCCGACCGGCACGCCCTGGCCGGCCTTGCCGCATGTTCCGATACCCGGATCCATCGCCATATCGTCGCCGATCATCGTCACTTTGGTCAGCGCGTCCGGCCCATTGCCGATCAGCGTCGCGCCTTTGACCGGCGCGGTGACTTTCCCATCCTCGATCAGGTACGCCTCGCTGGCCGAGAACACGAACTTGCCCGACGTGATATCGACCTGCCCGCCGCCGAAATTGACCGCATACAGACCGCGCTTCACCGATCGGATCATTTCCTCCTGGGTATTTTTACCACCCAGCATCACGGTATTGGTCATGCGCGGCATCGGCGCATGGGCATAGGACTCACGGCGCCCGTTGCCGGTGGCGCGCATGTTCATCAACCGAGCATTGAGGCGATCGTGGAGATAACCGACGAGGATACCGTCTTCGATCAGCACGGTGCGGCTTGTCGGTGTGCCCTCGTCGTCGATGGTCAGGCTGCCGCGCCGGTCGGGCATGGTGCCATCGTCGATGACCGTCACACCCTTGCTGGCAACCTGCTGTCCCATCAGGCCAGCAAAGGCCGAGGTCTTTTTGCGGTTGAAATCGCCCTCCAATCCGTGCCCGATTGCTTCGTGCAACAGGATGCCGGGCCAGCCGGAGCCGAGCACGACTTCCATCTCGCCAGCGGGGGCAGGCTTGGATTCGAGGTTGACGAGCGCTTGATGCAACGCCCGATCGACCGCATCGCGCCATGTGGCCTCCCCGGTTACGGCATCGTAGGCGAATCGTCCGCCGGTCCCGAAGCTGCCGGTTTCCCGGCGTCCGGCCTTTTCCACGACTACCGAAACGTTCAGGCGCACCAAGGGCCGAATATCGGCCAGCCGCTCACCGTCGGCGCGCATGATCTGCACCGCCTGCCATTCTCCGCTGATCGACGCCATCACCTGAACCACCCGGCTGTCCTTCGCTCGGGCATACGCATCGATCTCCCCCAATAGCGCCGTGCGGGCGGAGAATTCCATTTCTTTCAGGGGATTGGAATCGGAGTAGAGGCGGCTATTGGTGGCGCGGGGCGGTTCGGCGATCGTCCCCTCCCGCCCGGCTGCCACAGCCGACACGCTGGTCGCGGCGCGACGCAAAGCAGCTTCGGAAATCTCGCCGGCATGGGCGTAGCCGGTAGCCTCCCCCGCGACGGCGCGCAGACCAAAGCCGTATGTGGTGTCGAATCCGGCGCTGCGAATCACCCCATCGTCCAGGCCGATGCTTTCGCTTTCGCGGTATTCCAGGAACAATTCGCCATCGTCGCTGCCATTCAGGGCGCTGGCAACAAGCTTCTGCGCCGTATCGCGATCCAGCGTGGCATCCGGCCGATCGAAAAACAGCGCATCGGTGGCGACAAGGGCAGTCATACGTGGATCCTTCCGGGGGAGTAGGCAGGAAGATGGGGTGTTCCCCGTCGTTTGGCCAGTGCCGCGACGGGGAGGCCGGCTACTTCGGCACCACGTCCCAGGCGCGCACACCTTCTTGCATCCGCATGTTGAACGTCAGGTCCTTCCGCAACGCGAAAACGTTCACCTGAAAATGCAACGGCAGGATCGGCAGTTCGGGCAGCGCCATCCGCTCGGCGTCCCGATACAGCGCTTCCCGCGCAGCAGTGTCGATCGTGCCAAGGGACCGCTCGATAATGGCATCGACGGCGGGATTGGCATATTTCGACGGATCGAAGACGGCCCCACGGCCCTTTTCCGGCGCCGAGGATGCCACCCATTCGGTCAGGTTGCTGCTGGCTTCCCCCGTGTCGCTGCCCCATCCGGTCAGCCGCACCGTAAACTCGGCCTTCACCGCCCGGCTGAAAAACGCCGCTGCCGGCATCGTCTCGACCGAGGTTTTGACGCCGATCCGCGTCCACATCTGGGCAATTGCCTCGACGATTTTGCTATCGTTCACGTAGCGGTTGTTCGGGCCGTGGACGGTGATCGCAAAGCCGTCCTTATATCCGGCCTCTGCCAGCAGTTTCTTCGCCGCTTCCGGGTCGTAGCGGTCGGGCAAAATGGCTGGGTCGTATCCGCTCGCGCCCTCCGGCATGATCTGGCCCGTCGGGACCGAGAACCCGTCCATCACACGGTCGCGGATGCCATCGCGGTTGATCGCCATGGACAGGGCTTTGCGCACCCGCACATCCTTCAGCGGATTGACCGGCAGCGGCTTACCCTGCAAGTCGAACGCAAACGGGGTCGTCGCCCGGCTGACGTCCGGCGCCAACATGATCAGGCGTTGACCCGACATCGAGACCACGGCGAGTTTCGGGTTTTTGCGCAAACCTTCGACATCGGATGGCGGCACCTGATCGATGATATCCACCTCGCCAGCTTGCAAGGCCGCATTCCGCGACGCGCCATTGACGATGGCGCGATAAACGACCTTCGACCACGCCGGCTTCGGACCCCACCAGGAGTCGTTGCGCTCGAACACCGCACGCTCGCCGATCGCCAACTCGACAACGCGGAAAGGTCCCGTGCCGATAGCGGCCTTCATCGAATTGTAGTCGGACGTCGTCGCCCCTTCGCCGTGCTTGCGGGACACAATGTTCACGTTGGACAGATTGTACGCCAGCAACGGCAGCGGATTGGCCGAGTGGATGCGGATCGTGCGCGCATCGACGATTTCAACCTGGGTGATCGGCTTGGTCGCGAAGGTGAAACTACCGGGGCTGTTGGGCACCTGCGGAACACGCGCATAGGTAAAGGCAATGTCCTCGGCGGTCAGAGAGGTTCCATCGTGGAATTTCACGCCTTCCCGCAGTTTGAACTCCCAGGTCGTGTCGTTCACCGTCTTCCAGGATTCCGCCAAGGACGCTTCCGGCTGGTATTTGCGATCGAATCGCACCAGAGGGTCGAAGACGTAGGCAGCCAACACGTTGTTGGGCCCGAGATTGTGATAATGCGGATCCATCGACGTGAACGCCCCGCCGATGGCGACATTCAATGTTTGCGCCGCCGCCGGCATCGCGAGGCAGGCAAGCATGGCGGCGAGACGGATACGCATCTACAGGACCCTTTCGACTTAACCCGTCCACGCTACCACCGTTGCGGGCCCGGTTCCCAGTCCCGTCGCATCATCGTTCCGCCGAAACCCGAAATCGCCTGGGACGCTTGACGAACCGGCGGGTTTTCCCACCATACTGACGAGTATTGTACCCTTGCACAGGATGTCCGCCATGAAGCTCATGTGGTTCCATTTGATGCCGTACACCGAACTTCCGGATGATTTCCGGGAAAAGCACCGCTCGGTGTGGGTGGATATCCATTCGACCCTCTTCGATCCGAAGCGCGCCCATTTGATGTACAACGATTTCATGGACGAGCTGGAATATGCCGCCGATTGCGGTTTCGACGCGATTTGCGTGAACGAACACCATTCCAACGGCTACGGGTTGATGCCATCGCCGAACCTAATCGCATCGGCGCTGGCCCGCCGCACGAGCAATGCCAAGATCTGCGTGATGGGCAATTCCTTGGCGTTGTATAATCCGCCGACCCGCGTCGCGGAGGAATTCGCGATGATCGATGTCATCTCCGGTGGGCGGCTGATCGCCGGCTTCCCGGTCGGCACGCCGATGGACGATTGCTACGCTTACGGTACGAATCCGAGCCAGTTGCGCGATCGTTATTACGAGGCGCACGACCTTGTGATGCGCGCGTGGCAGGATCCCGAGACTTTTGCGTTCAACGGCCGCTTCAACCAGCAACGTTACGTCAACATCTGGCCCCGCCCCTTGCAACAGCCCCATCCCCCGGTTTGGATTCCCGGCGGCGGGTCGATCGAAACGTGGCAGTGGTGCGCGCAGATGGACTACGTCTACGCGTATCTGTCCTATTTCGGATACAAGGACGGTAAAGAAACGATGGACGGGTTTTGGCGGGAAATGGCTCGCCTTGGCAAGGATCGGAATCCAAACCGAGCGGCGTTCTTGCAGTTTGTCGGGGTCGCCGAAACGAAGGAACAGGCGCTGGAACTTTACACCGACGCCGCCGAATATTTCTACGGTCGATGCCTGTTCACCGATGCGATGTGGGCGAGCCCGCCCGGCTACGTCACGGAAGCGACTCAACGCGCCGGTCTGACCAGCCAGGTCGGGCGTGCTGCAACGCAAAGCGCCCGCACCCAGGCCCGCGCGACCGAAATGAAGGATATCGTCGATAAGGGCTACATCATTATCGGCTCCCCCGACGAAGTGGTGGCGCAACTGACCGAAGTCGCAACGGAACTGAACGTTGGGCATCTGATGCTATTGCTGCAATTCGGCAACATGGGGAAAGACCTCGCGAAGTACAACACCAAGCTGTTCGCCGAAAAGGTGTTGCCCCGTCTGCAACCGTTGTTCGCCGAGTGGGAGGACAAATGGTGGCCGCAGCCGATCGACAACACGCTGCGCGCCGACGTCGCCCCCTTCGCCCCCAATTTGGCAGCCGAATGACATTCCGCGGCAAGCGGCTCGGCCTCACGATGTGGGGTACCGAGCCGGTTGCGGCGATGGCACGGCATGCGGCGCTGGCGGAAAAGATCGGTTTCGACAGCGTCTGGGCAATCGACTCGCAGTTGCTGTGCCGAGACATTACCGTTTCGCTGACAGCCATCTTAGCCGCGACCACGACGCTTCGTGCCGCAACGGGCGTAACCCAGCCGGTGACCCGGCACGCCAGCGTCACCGCCGGCATGATGGCGACACTGGCGGAAATGTCCGGCAATCGCGCGATCATGGGCATCGGCACCGGTTTTTCTTCGTTGCGCACCATCGGACGCAAAGCAGCGCGCATCGCCGAGGTCGAAGCCTTCTCCCACGAAGTACGGAGCCTGTTACGTAACGAACACGGCCGGATGTCGTGGTTGGAAGCGCCGGTCGATGTCCCCATCGTCGTTGCTGCAACTGGACCGAGGATGACCCGAGCGGCGGCACGGTTCGGCGACGGGGTCATTCTGCATCACGGATTATCGGACGATTTGTTGGCACGCGCCTTCGACTGGTTGGGCGATTCGAAAGTCGAAGTTTCCTGCTGGGCGCCCTTCAGCCTGGGCGCCACAAAGCAGGAAGCGCGCGATCGCATCCGATCCCGTGTCGCCGGCGCATTGGTCAACGTGAACGCGGAATGGTTCGAGGGCACGGAACGAGTCGCCGTCGAGCGCTTGCAATCCGGCTACGATGTCGGTCACCACGCGGCTTCTGCCGCCGATCATGCGGCCGTCGTACCGGACTCTCTGGTCGATCGTTACGCCTTGGCTGGCACAGCCGAACAAGTCCGCGATGGCCTGCGCCGATTGCTGGACCATCCGCGCATCGATCGGGTTATTCTGAACCCGCAAATCGTCGGGCCGGGCGCAAAACCGCTGGACACCGTCCTACGGGAATTGGAAACCGAGGTGCTGCCGTTTCTCTGACCGGAGCGTGCACGCAGCGCCGCCTAAATGTCGGAGATCTTTTCCCAATACAGTTCCCGCTGTTCGGGCGCCGCGCCATAGGGACGCAATGGCGGTTGCAGAACCATCAATCCACCCTCGAACCGAACGCCGCGCACCTGAGCGGACCCTATGCGGGTCGGATCGGATGCACCGTCGACGCGGGTAACGAGCGTTTCGCCGTCGAATGTATATAGGCCGGTGTAGGAACTGAATTCTCGTTTCGTCGCAGTCGCCGGCGATGCATCGCAGGTCAGAGCGATCATCCGGCCGTCGGCGCCAAGCACGACGCGACCCAGAGGGTTTCCGCCGTATGGCGGCGGCAGAAGATTGCCGGCCGCATCGTGCGCGGTCGCCTTCACCAAGCGATATGTTCCGACGATGTCGGCCATCGATCCGTTTCCTTCCGTTTACGACGCAAATATCGTAGTTCCAGTAGCCGACTTTATACCCGCGCGGTCTCCGGTTCGATCGGCTTTCGCGTCATGACCAAGGTCGCCACGGCCCCAAACAGAGGCAAAATGCCTGCGACCATGAAGGCTCGATCGAAACTACCGGTTATCTGCACGATGTAACCGGTTACAATCGGCGCCAACAGCCCGAAGGAGTTGCCGCCAAGAACGGTGGTGCTGGTCACCTTCCCGATGTCGGCACGATTCCGCACGAGGTCGGTTACCAATGCGAAGTTCAAGGCGCTGCCTGCCAAACCGAGTGCTCGGGCGAATGCCAACACCACAACGATCATCCATAGATCGTTCAGGATCGGCACCAACAAAATCGATGACACCCCTGCTAACAAAACCGCCAAGGTTGTGCGGCGCCCGCCGGAATGAACGGCCTCTTTCGTCAATACCCGATCGCTGAGCTTGCCCAATCCCACGGCGATCAAAGACGCAGCGCCGAACGGGACCGCTGTCAACATGCCGGCATTCATCACGCTCAGACCTTTTGCCTGTTGCAAGTAGGTCGGCAGCCAGGTGAGCAGCATATAACCGAAATAAACCTCGCATCCTTGGGTCAGAAACAGGCCCCACACGCTTCGCAGCCGCAGCAGATACCACAGCGAGGACGCTGGTTGTTCCGCCTTCGATCCCGCCGCTTCCCCGTCCCGTTCGGTCAGAATTTTCGAACGCTCGGCTGGCGACAGCCACGTGGCCTTTTCCGGCTTATCGAAGATGAAATACCAAAGCGCGACCCAGATAAACCCGATGGAGCCAGCGCAGATAAATCCCAGCCGCCAACCCCAGGTCGCAACGATCCAGGAGATAGCGATTGCGCCGATGGCCGGACCAGCTGCGGAGCCTGCCCCGAAAATGGCGTTGGCAAAGCCGCGTTCGCTGGCGGGAAACCACTCGCGAATGATTCGATTGGAAGCTGGCCAACTGGTCGATTCGCCGATACCCATAGCGATGCGCGTCGCACCCATGAATAACCAATTGGGCGCAAAACCGGTGAGCATCGTTGCCGCCGACCATAAGACGATGCCGTACCCATTTACGACCTTGCCACCGTATCGATCCACCAAGAGACCGACCGGAATCAGACACAGGATGTAAAACCACAGAAACGACGACAGCAAGTATCCCATCTGCACCGCCGACAGACCGAATTCTGCGGAAATCGGTTTGGCGGCGACCGAAAGCGCCACCCGATCGGCGTAATTGATGCAAGTCAGGGTAAACAGAAACAGACAGACCCAGCCTCGACGGAAATGCATTGCATCAATCCCCTGTGAGAATTGGCCACAGCCTATCAGCACCCTTGGCACAAAAATAAGCCCCGACTTTGGCGGCCCATTCCGGATCGGATCCGAATTCCTCCCGCCACGACCACAGCCGACGGGTCGCCAATTGCAGGGCGTATTCCTTGGTAAACCCGATCGCACCATGGACCTGGTGGGCCAGCTCGCACGCCAGGGTTGCTGCTTCGCCGACACGGGTTTTGGCAATGGCGATTTGAAATTCCTCTCGCTCCGCGTCGCCCTGTCCCAGCGATTGGATGCCGAGGTTCGCCGCTGCCACCGCAACAGCCGTTTGTTCCGATAGCACCGCGAGATTCTGTTGCACCGCCTGGAATTTGGAAATCGGACGCCCAAACTGCACGCGTTCTTGTGCGTAACCGACCGCCAGATCCATGGCACGTTCCAAGGCGCCCGACATCATGGTTGCCCGAGCCAAGGCACCGCGCCGGTAAAGGGCCGATCGGCTGACACCGGGGGGCAGCGGGGCTGCGTCGGCAACCGGAAAATTATCGAAGACCAGCGTATCGCGGGATTCATTGGCGATATTTTTACCGCTTTGCGGGGCTGGTGCCGCAGCACCGTCGATCGCCACCGCCATTTCTCCGTCCGGTCCGTCCACAATCAACACGATCTTTTCGGCATTTGATGCGTACGGCAAACGAGAGGCGGTGCCGTGCAACCGCCAACCGTTGCCGTCCCGTGTGAGACTGAGCCTGTCCGACGCCCGTACGGGGCCAACAGTCATCGGACCATCGACGATATCCAGACCGGCGCTGGAGGCAATCCAACCAGCCAACATTGTTTCTGCCAGCGGAATAGGTGCGGCATAGCGACCGGCCACCCGCAGCGCGGCATACAGGTCGGACCATTCCGCATCCGCACCGCCAGCGGATTCGGGCAGGGCCGCCAACGGCAGCCCGGTCTCGCTCACGGCTTGCCAGAGTTCCGCAGCAAACACGCCGGTTTCGGCGGCGTCGACAACTTGTTTGGTGCACAGGTCTTCGAACAACCGTCCCATGCTTTCCAGGAGCATCCTGGTTTCTTCGCGGATCGCCATGATGCGTACTCCCTATCGCAGTCCAAGGCCACGGGCGATGATGCCACGCAGGATTTCCCGTGTTCCGCCCTGGATCGACAGGCGAGGGGCGTTCATCGTGCTGCGTGCGATCATCGATGCATAAAGGTCGATCGCCTCTAGCTCCGGTTCTGCCCAAAACAACTGGCGCGCCACCACCGGAATATCCTGCTCGTAGCGGGTGCCCAGATCCTTCACGACCGCCGATTCATTGTTCGGTTGCAAACCTTCGGCCAACATACCGGCGATCGAAACCGACATCGATCGTAACGTTGCCAGTTGTGCGATCAGCTTACCCAGCGCGACCGCCGTTGCCTTGTCGGGATTCGGTCCTGCCATACGCAGCATTTGTTGCAGCATCTGAAACAACACGAGAAACCGATCCGGCGCGCTGCGCTCGAACGATAGCTCGCTAGTCAGTTGGTTCCATCCGTTACCTTCTTTCCCCAGCAGCAAACGATCGGGAACGAAGACATCGGTCATGAATATTTCGTTGAAATGGTGCTCGCCCAGCAGGTTGATCACCGGGCGGATTTCGACGCCGGGGGTTTTCAAATCCAGTAGAAATTGTGTCGCGCCGGCGTGGCGGTCTTTCGCCTCGTCCTCCGTCATCGCCATTTTGCAAAACAGGATGGCGTAGTCGGAATTATGCGCGTTGGATGTCCATAGTTTGGAGCCGTTGATCCGGTAGCCGCCATCCACTTTCACCGCCCGCGTCCGCGTGCCCGCGACGTCGGAGCCGGAGTTCGGCTCGCTCATGCCGATGCAAAACGTAAGTTCTCCGGCCGCAATTTTCGGGCAGAAGAAGGCCTTCTGCTCTTCGGTTCCAAACCGCAGGATGTTCGGCCCGCTTTGCCGATCGCCGGTATAATGCGCGGACAAGGGCGCGCCCGCGACCAACATTTCCTCGATCACCACGTAACGTTCGAACGACGAACGTTCATGGCCCCCATATTGTTTCGGCCATGTCATGCCGATCCAGCCTTTTTTCCCCATGGCCCGGCTGAACTCCCGATCGTGCTCGCCACGAGAGAATCCCATTGAATCCTTATGCTCCTGGATGAACGCCCGTACCTCGCCTCGCAGTGCGATCGCTTCGGGCGGCAGTTCCACCGGGTCGAACCGAAACATCGGCGTAGCCATGGTCGTATCTCCTTACCAGTTCGTATCGAAACCCGCGAACGTGTGCGGGATCCGCTTAATATCGGTGACGATTTCCTTCGCTGCGCCAACGGGCGTACCGGCGGGAAAATGGAGATCGATCGAATCTGCCGCACCACCGAAACGATTTTCGATAGCTTTTGGCAACGCAGCAAAAGTCTCGCAGGCGGCGAAAACGCGCACAACGTCGTCCGAAATCTCGGCGGTCATTTCGCCCCAGCGCCCCTCCACCGACATGCGATGCAATTTCAGCCCGAGGTCGCCCAGGCCGTGCAACTGCAAAATCGGTAAATAGCTGCGGGTCGATGCGTAAAAGCCGATACGCCGCCTTGCCTTTTCCATCTCGGCCGCAACCGTCGCCTCATCGGGGCCGGTGCAGACAAATCCGCCGCCATGGATATCGAAATGAAGCCGGGATCGGCCGCTGCGGCGCATGCCCTCGGCCATCTGCGGCATACAGACTTCTTCCAGATATTTGCGGGAACATATCGGATGCAATCGCACGCCGTCCGCGACCTGTCCGGCGACGCGCAACATCGCCTCCCCCACGGCAGCGATGGTGACTGGGACCATGGGCAAGCCCGTCGGCTCCGGTGAAAAATCCGGCGTCATCAGCGACAATTTGTAGTGCGGACTGTCGAACGCCAGCTTGCCTCGGGTTTCCCAGCACTTCCAGATCGCCCGCAACGCCAGGACATAATCGCGCATCCGCGGCGCCGGCGCCGTCCACGCAACGCCGAAGCGTCGCTCGTTATGTCCTTTGACCTGGCTTCCCAGTCCCAAGACGAAACGCCCGTTGGAATTGGCATGCAGGTCCCAAGCCTGACCAGCCAACACCGTGGGACTTCGCGGGAACGCAACGACCACCGACGGTGTCAGCTCCACCCGCTCGGTTGCCAAAGCCGCTATCGATAACGGTGTCAAAACATCGTGGCCGAGTTCCACCGTCATCAGTGCATCGAATCCGGCGGCTTCGGCATCCCGAGCAGCCTGGGGAACATCGCGCCAGCTGCGTTGCGGGAGGATCGTGTATACGCGCATATCGCTAAACCATTGTCAGACCGCCCGAGACACTGATCGTCTGGCCGGTCATGTAAGCCGCATCGTCGGACAGGAGAAATGCGATCGTTCCGGTATAATCGTCCGGCACACCGATCCGCCGGAGCGGAATGGCGCGCGCCAGAGCGTCGCCGAGATTCGTACCGTTTGTGAAATTTTCGAACAACGGCGTGTCGGTCGGTCCCGGGCAAAGTGCGTTCAACGTCACGCCTTTGCGGGCCAATTCGCGCGCCATGGTTTTAGTAAAAGCGATGATCCCGCCTTTGCACGCGGAATAGACCGCCTCCCCCGATGAGCCGACACGACCGGCATCGGATGCAACGTTAACGACCCGGCCCGAACCGCGCTGCGCCATACCGCGAACCACGACATGATGCATCGTCAAGGGGCCGTGCAGGTTGATGCGGATGACCTTTTCCCAGAACGCATCGTCGGTATCCAGGAACGCGGCCGGCGTGTCCCAACCCGCGATATTCGCCAGCCCGTCCGTAGGACCCCGCTCGCGTTCGAAATGTTCCAAGGCGGTAGCGACCTGCGCGCGATCCGCAATATCCACCTTGAAGGCCATCGCCTTTCCACCCGCGCAACGCTCGGCTGTTTCCTTCGCACCAGCCTCGTTCATATCGAAAATACCAACGACGCAACCTTCGTCGGCCAGACGCAGGGCCGTTGCGCGACCGATACCGCTAGCGCCACCGGTCAGAACGATCCGTTTTCCGATCAAACCTCGCATGGATCAGCCTTGAGCCAATCGGCGTTCGACGAACTCCAGGCGGTCCTGACCCCAGAAAATATCCTCGCCAATCACATAGCACGGCGCGCCGAAGACACCCCGAGCCAAGGCGGCCTTGGTGTCGGCCTCCCGCATGGCGGCCCATTGGGGATCCGCACCTAGTTTCATGACCGCATCGGCGTTCAATCCGACGTCGCGAATCAAGCCGGCCAAAGTATCGAGGTCGGCCGGGTTCAGCTCGTCCTGCCATACGGCTTTCAACACGCGGTGCGCCAGTGCGATGGCCGGCTGGTCGCCGACCGTCTCGCGCAGGCCGATCGTGCAGGACGCGGTAAGCGCCTCGCTGGATGGGAAGAATTTCGGTTGGATATTGATCGGCGCTCCAACCCGATCGCGCCAGCGGGCGAGTTCCTGCAGGCGATAGGCCTGGCGTTGCGCCGAGCGCTTCGGCAACGGCAAACCGCCGGAACCGGCGAAAATCTCCCCGAAATCGACAGGATATATTTTCAGCGTGGCCCGATGGGCATGCGCATAAGCCTCGATGCGAGCGGCACCGAGATGCGTCCAAGGCGAGTTCAAGGACGCGTAATAATCGATATGCAGACCCATGTTTGTTTCCTCCGGCGGTACGAACGGGATGTTGCTACAGTAACTGCCCCCCGTCCACCACGATGGTCTGCCCGGTCACCCACGAAGCCATCGGGGATGCCAGGAACAACGCAACGTTTGCGATTTCTTCCGGCAGGCCGAGGCGACCGAATGGGATCGACTTCAAAACGGCGTTGTACAGCGGGGGATTCTCGGTCTTCCGCCGATCCCACACGCCGCCGGGAAACTCGATCGATCCGGGCGCGATTCCGTTCACCCGGATGCCATCGCGGGCATACATCGCAGCCTGGGTGTTGGTGTAATGAATGACGGCGGCTTTGATCGCGCCATAAGGCGGTTGCCGCGCGGCGGAACGCAGGGCGGAGATAGAAGATGTGTTGATCACACTGCCTTTTCCCGCTTTTAGGAACGGCAACGCGGCATGCGTGGCGTGCACGATGGCCATCATATCCACGGCCATGCTGCTCATCCATCCCGTTTCGTCATCGGACGAACCGAAAGCCGAGGCATTGTTGATCAGCACATCGATCCCGCCCAACGCCGCTGCAGCGCTGGCGACGTAGCTTTCGATCGCGGCCTTGTCGCCCATATCCGCCGTGCCGGCATGGGCGACGCGGCCCCGTGCGGCAATTTCCTTGCGCGCTTCCTCCAAGGCCTCGGCCCCGCGTGCGCAAATCGACACATCCGCGCCAGCCGCCGCGAAGGTCAGCGCCATCGCTCGGCCGATACCCCGGCTCCCGCCGCAGATCGCAACCTTTTTGCCGGTGAAGTCGATGTTCATACGATTCCTCCTTCGATCGGGGCGATGGTGGCCGGGGCGCGCACGGTCGGCAAGTCCTGTGCCCCCAGGGTCTCGCGTGCCAGCAACGCCTGCGCCCCTTCGTCCAACGCCGCGCGGTTGTAAGCAAGAATGCCGATAGCCCGGGCCAAGGCCGATTCCAGGCGGGTGCGGACGGCCAAATCGATTTCGTATGCGGTCCGATCGCTGAATCGTCGAGGCTGCCAGTATGCGCCCGGCTGGCCCAGAAACTGCCCCTGTTCGGTATCCCAGGCCACCGGCCCCAACGCCTTGTCCATCCCGAACCGCAAAACCATCCCGCGTGCGATGTCGGTCGCCTTCGCCAGATCGTCGGAGGCGCCGGTCGAAACATCCTCCCCCAACAGGGTTTCCGCCGCGCGCCCGCCCATCAGCACCGTCATTTTATCCTCCAACTCCCGCAGTCCCATCAGGAAGCGGTCGTCGGTCGGTCGCTGCAAGGTGTAACCAAGCGCGCCGATACCGCGTGGAATGATGGAGACTTTCTGGATTGGGTCGCTGCCGGGGATCGACATGGCCACCAGGGCGTGGCCCATCTCATGGTAGGCAACGATCCGCCGCTCTCGCGGGATCAGAATGCGGGATTTCTTTTCCAACCCGGCCACAATACGCTCGACGGCAGCAGTGAAATCGCCCATCGCGATGTTGTCGCCGCCGCGCCGGGTCGCAACGACGGCCGCCTCGTTCGCCAGATTGGCAAGGTCGGCGCCGGTAAAGCCCGGGGTCAGGGCTGCAATGTCGCCAAGATCGACATCCGCCGCGAGCGACAATTTCCGCGTATGAATGGCCAGGATTTGCACCCGCCCGACCTTGTCCGGCCGATCGACCAGCACCTGGCGGTCGAAACGGCCGGCACGCAGCAGCGCGGGGTCCAGGATTTCCGGCCGATTGGTTGCCGCCAATACCACGATCGCGGCCGAACGATCGAACCCATCCATTTCCGCCAGCAACTGATTGAGCGTCTGTTCCTTCTCGTCCTGACCACCCATCGGGGTCGCACCCCGCGCCCGGCCGAGGGCGTCGAGTTCGTCGATAAAGATGATGCAGGGGGCGGACGTCCGGGCATGTTCGAACAAATCCCGGACCCGGGATGCGCCGACGCCGACGAACATCTCAACGAACTCGGCACCGTTGGTGGAGAAGAACGGCACCCCTGCCTCCCCGGCGACTGCGCGGGCGAGCAGGGTTTTGCCGGTCCCGGGTGGGCCGACAAGCAGGATCCCACGCGGGATATGCGCGCCCAGACGGCCGAATTTGACCGGCTCTTTCAGGAAATCGACGATTTCGTGCAATTCGGCCTTGGCTTCGTCGACACCGGCCACATCGTCGAAGGCGACGGCGATGTCGGTCTCGGCCGTCACCAGTTTGGCCTTACTCCGACCAATGGAAAACAAGCCGCCGGCCATACCGCCTGCACCACCCATGCCGCGCGAGGCAAACATCCAGACGCCGAGGAACAGCAACGGCGGCAGGACCCAGGACAGAATCGTGGAAAACGCGCCGCCGGCTGGCGTGCCGCTGAATTCGACATTTTTCGCTGCCAAGGCGGTCGCCAGATCGCGCGCCACGATCGTCGTTGCGAACTGGGTTTTGCCGTCGGCTGTCGGCTCTGTCAGCGTGCCACGGATATTGTCGCCATTGACGACGACCTGTTTGACCTTGCCGGTTTCCAGGTAGGACTGGAACTGGCTGTACGGGATAGACGCGACGTCGCCGACATTGGAAAAGAGACCGACAACCCCCATCGCGAGGACACCGAACAATATCGTCCAGACAGTGGGGGAGATCGTGGGCTTGGTGGGTGCCGGCACTGGAGACTCCTGCTGATGATCGCATCCCTGGATAGCACCGACCACGAACCATGGGCCATAAGACCGTATGCAAAGCGCCGGCTTGTTCGACATCCAGGTCAATGGCTACGCCGGGGCGGATTTCAACGATTCCGCCCTGACCGCCGAAGCGCTCGACCATGCGTTGGCAGCGATGCTCCGCAGCGGCGTCACCGCGTGCCTCCCCACCTTAATTACCGCGCCCGAGGGCCTTCTGACCGCTCGGCTTACCGCCCTCGATCGCGCTGTGGCCGCCAGTCGCCTCGGCCCTGCCATGGTGCCTGGCTATCACCTCGAAGGGCCGTTCCTGAACCCGGCGCCGGGGTATGCCGGGTGCCACCCGCCCGCCGCGATGATTCTTCCGGATATCGCGACGATGGAGCGGCTGACCCACGGGCTGCGCCGCCCCATACGCCTGCTGACTCTGGCCCCGGAGCGGACAGGCGCCATGGCGGTTGTTGCTTGGGCGCGGGCGCGGGGGATGATTGTTGCGATGGGGCACACGGCCGCCGATGCGGCCTGCGTGGGTCGAGCGGCGGATGCTGGATTGACGCTCAGTACCCATCTCGGCAACGCGCTGCCGCAACCGCAGCCGAAGTTCCTCAACCCGCTCATGGCACAATTGGCCGAGGATCGGCTTTGCGCCAGCTTCATCGCCGACGGTATCCATATTCCTCCGCCCGTACTGGGGGTGATGCTGCGCGCCAAAGGCCTGACCCGCAGCATCCTGGTGACCGACGCAACCGCAGCGGCGGCAACCCCGCCCGGGCTTTACGATTTCGCCGGCATGAAGATCGAGCACACCGCCGAGGGATCGGTGCGCGAACCCGGCAGCCCGACATTGGCCGGATCGGCGTTGCAATTGGACCAAGCGGTACGGAACATCGTCGCCTGGGGATTGGCCTCCCCCATGGAGGCGATCGGGTTGGCATCTACCAATCCAATTGCACTTATGGGGCAGGGACCGACAAACGGCTGGGTCGAATGGGATGCCGCGCTCCGGCCGACGGTCAGAGGCGTTTGAGCGCCGCCGCAACCTGCGCGACCTCATCGTCGGTTAGCTCGGGGTACAACGGCAGACTCAGGACCTGCGACGCCGCCAATTCGGTTTGCACACAGCCAGCAGCACCGAGAGCGACACGGCCGCGATAGGCTGGTTGCAGATGTACCGGTTGCGGGTAGTGGATGCCCGATCCGATTCCGGCCGCGCGCAGTGCCGCCTGCACCGCATCCCGATCCGGCGTGCGCACGACATAGAGATGGAACACATGCCCCGCACCGACACGACGGGTCGGCGGCCGGATCGCGGTGTGGCGCAGCGCTTCATCGTAAACAGCGGCAATGTCCTGCCGCCTTCCGTTCGCGGCATCGAGGTGGGCGAGTTTCACCCGCAGAATAGCAGCTTGCAGTTCGTCCAAACGGCTATTCATGCCGACATCGTCGCTGATGTAATGCGTGCGCCAACCATACTGACGCAGCGCTGCAACCCGACTGGCAGCCTCCTCCGAAGGCAATGCCACCGCCCCGCCATCGCCCAGAGCGCCTAGATTTTTGGTCGGGTAGAAGCTGAAAGTGGCTGCATCGCCGAAGGTGCCGACCTTCCGGCCTTGCCAAGTGGCCCCATGCGCCTGCGCACAATCTTCGATCAGAGCCAGACCATTGTCCCGACATAGCGCACCGATGGCATCGAGGTCGGCCGGCTGCCCATACAAATGGACGGGAAGCACGGCCTTGAACGGCGGCAGCCCGGCGGGCAATGCCGCCAGCGTCGCCGCAAGATCGACCGGGTCCATCGTGTAGTGCTCGGCGTCGATATCGATCAGAACGGGGGTTGCACCGGTCATCTCCACCGCCGCAACGGTGGCAACCGCCGTATGCGACACGGTGGCGACCGAGCACCCGGGACCGATGCCGAGGCCGCGTAGGGCCAGGACGATCGCGTCGGTTCCGTTGCCGCATCCAACCGCCTTGCCTGCCCCCAACCAGGATGCGAACGCAGCTTCGAAGGCCTTGACCTCCTGCCCGAGGATGTACCAGCCGGAATCCAGCGCGCGGGCAACCGCCGCGTCGATTTCGGTTTTCAAGGCGCGGTATCCCGCCCCCGGATTGGCCTGCACGATCAAAGGTAATCTCCCAGGCGGGAACGATACCAATCGATGGTCCGAGCGATGCCGTCCTCCAAGCCGATTTTGGGTTCCCAGCCGGCGGCGGTGCGGAAGGCGCGATCGTCGGCGTGGTAGCTGCCGATATCGATCTGGGCGCGGTCGGCGGGAAACTCCCGCGTCGTGTAGCGCGCGGAGGGGCCGGCGAGGCGCACAACCATCTCCGCCAGATCGTGGAGCGATATCGGCGGCGGCCCACCGATATTGAAGATGTTGCCGTGGCATGCTGGCGACTCAGCGGCTCGGATAAAAGCCTCGGTCACATCGTCGACATAGGTTAGATCGCGCAACTGGGCACCGCCCCAGACCTCGAACGGTTTCTGTTCCAGCACGCAGCGGATCCAGATGCCGAGGAATGTCTGGCGGGCATCGCGAATGCGCAGCCGCGGGCCATAGCAATTGGTCAGGCGCAGGGAGACTACCGGCCGGCCGCGCACGCGGTTTTCAATCATCCAGTACTGCTCGCCGGCAAATTTCGACACGCCATTGGCGTCGGGCGGGGCAACCGGTTGGCTTTCATCGACCGGCAGTTTTTGCGTGCGGCCGTAGAATTGACGGGTCGAGGCATGCACCACGATGGCATCCGGCGCCGCTTCCCGCGCCGCCTGAATCAGCCGCACCTGTGCCACCGCATTGACGGCGATATCGGCCAGCGGATCGGCCTGACCGCCCATGTGACTGGTCTGCGCCGCGAGGTTGAAGATGGCATGTGCGCCCTCGCACAGCGGACGGAGATCGATCTCCCGTATGTCGCCGCGCACCAACTCGACATTGGCACCATCGAGGTTCCGCGGATTGGCGCCGCCGCCGAACAAAAACCCATCCAGCGCCGCCACACGAGCGCCGCGCTCGGCCAGCGCATGGCAGAGATTGGCGCCGAGGAAACCGGCTCCACCGGTGACCAAAACCCTGCGGCCCGACCAGTCCATGGTAACTCCTGAAACTTGCAAGCCATCATTCACGTTGAGGATGATGGCGGTTTCATGAACGGTTCAAGGCAACCGAGGCGTCTACCCGAGTGCCGCGATGCCGGTGATTTCCACCTTCCACCGAGGATCGACCAATTTGGCCTCGACGGTCGCGCGGGCCGGCTTGCTGGTGGGGTCCAACCAGGCGTCCCACGCGCGGTTCATCGCCGCCACATCCGCCATGTCGGACAGGAATACCTGGCACGACAGTAGTTTGGATTTGTCGGTACCGGCCTCGATCAGCAGTGCATCGATCTGACGCAGCACATCGGCGGTCTGGCCTTCGGCATCCAGCGTCGGATCGTCGGTTACCTGCCCAGCCAAATACACCGTGTTGCCATGCACAACGGCGCCGGACAGGCGGGCTTCTTGCTGTATGCGGCGAATGCTCATGACGCGCTCCTGAATGTGTCGTTTGCCAGACCGACCATCCACAACACGCCGGAGGTCAGAACGATGGCGGGTCCGGCGGGAATATCGGTGTGGAACGACAGCAGCAACCCCGCGACCGAAGCGATCGCCGCCAAGACGACCGAGGCGCGCACTTGTCCCTGCAAGGAAACGGACCAATGGCGGGAGGCTATGGCCGGCAACATCATCAGTCCAACCGACATTAATGTGCCCAAGGCGACGAACCCAGCAACCACGCACATCACGACCAAGGCCAGGAATGTCAGATGCCAGACCCCGCCTTGCCCGCCGGTCGCGGCGAAGAAGCCGGGATCCAAGCTTTCCAGAATCAATGGCCGCCAGATCACAGCAAGGATCGGCAGCACGATCGACACCACCCCCGCCATCGCGAACAGCGCGGCATCGTCGACCGCCAGCACGCTGCCGAACAGGATATGGGTCAGATCGACGCCGCGCTGTGCCGAGATCAGCGCCACCCCCAATGCGAGGGCAATCAGGTACACCCCCGCGAGTTGGCTATCCTCCCGCGCGCCTTTGCCTCGGGCCAGCCAGCCCGCCAGCAGCGCGACAATCAGGCCGGCCGCGAACCCTCCCAGCCCCATCGCCCAGATCGACAAGCCGGCGAACGCCGCGCCAAGGGCAATGCCGGGCAGTACACCGTGCTGCATGACGTCGCTCATGAGGCTCATGCGACGGAGGACGAGGAAGACACCGAGCGGCGGGGCGGCGACGGATAATGCGAGGCAGCCGATCAGGGCGCGCCGCATGAACCCCAACGCGAAGGGGGCGATCAACAGGTCGTGCATCAGGCGGCCGCGCGCGAGGCCCAGGCGGCGGTGGGACCCCAGGTCGTCCGCGCGCCATTCAGGTGCAGCGTATCCGGGAAATGCGCCCGCGCCATATCGAGGTCGTGCAGCACGGTGACGATGGTCCGCCCCTGCCCATGCCACCGATGCAGGATCGCCAGGAGATCGCTGGCCGTGGCCGTGTCCACGGCGGCGAAGGGCTCGTCCAACAGCAAGACCGGCGCGTCCTGCAACATCGATCGGGCGAACAGAACCCGCTGGAACTGACCGGCGGACAGCGCCCCGATGCCGCGGCTTCCCATGTCGGGCAATCCGACGGCGGCCAGGGCACGGTCTGCTTCTGCGAGTTGCGGCCGACCGATTGCTTTGAACGGGCCGGTACGGCCGATCGACCCAAGCGCCACGACATCGCGGCAGGCAATCGGGAAGCTTCGGTCGAGTTGGCTGCTTTGCGGCAGCAGGGAAATATCGGACGGCCTCAGACCGCCGCGATCAATGGTCCCGGCGGCGATCGGATGCAGCCCCGCCAAAGCCCGCAGCAGTGTGGTTTTGCCGGCGCCGTTTTCGCCGGTCAGCGCGGTCATGCTGCCAGGGGCGAAGGCGCCGGAGAGGCTGTCGATCGCCACCCGCTCGCCGTGCCGCAGCGTCAGAGCGGTCAGCCGGATGGCTGGCGCGATCACCGGATTGCCCAGACGACGCCAACCCATACCACTGCGATGGCGCCGCAGGCCAGGATCAGGCGGGCAACGGCGCTGGATGTCGGGGCCAGGGGGTCGGTCATGATAGTTATGGTATAACATTACACCACAACCGACGGCAAGCTATCCCCCGACGCGGTTCCCAAGCAGCCGGGTCCAACCATGCGGGTCCGGCGTCGTGCCGTATTGGATGCCGACGATGGTGTCGTAAAGTTTCTGCGTCAGCGCGCCGGTCGTGCCGTCGCCGATGACGTGACGCTCGCCCTTGTAACCAAGCTCGCCGACCGGAGAAATTACGGCGGCGGTGCCGGTGCCCCACATCTCCAGCGTGCCGGACTTAGCGGCAGCCAGAACGTCGTCGATCGCAACCTGGCGTTCCGACACACGCAGGCCCCAGGACCGCAGCAACGTCAGCACGGAGTCACGGGTCACGCCCGCCAGGATGGCGCCGTTCAGCGGCGGGGTAATCACCTCGTCGCCGATCTTGACCATGATATTCATGGTGCCGACCTCATCGAGGTATTTGTGCTCCACCCCATCCAGCCATAGTACCTGGGTGTAGCCGGCCTTCTGCGCTTCCTCGGCGCCGAACAACGATGCCGCATAGTTGCCGGCTGTTTTCGCCGCGCCCAAACCGCCCTTGACCGCGCGCACATGCGTGTCCGACGCCAGGATACGCACCGGGTTCATGCCTTCCTTGTAGTAAGCGCCCACCGGCCCGACGATCACGTAATACAGATACGTATGCGAGGGATGCACGCCGAGGAACGCCTCGGTCGCGATGATGGTCGGGCGAATATACAACGATGTGCCGGCTTTCTTGGGCACCCAATGTTGATCCACCTCGACCAGCGCCCGAATGGATTCCTCGACCATCGCCGGATCGATTTCCGGCATGCAGAGGTAATGGCCCGATTTGTTCAGGCGGGCGGCATGGTCCTTCAGCCGGAACAGGCGGATCTGCCCATCGGCGCCGCGAAAGGCTTTGCAGCCATCGAAAATCGCCTGCCCGTAATGCAGCACGCAGGTCGCTGGATCCATGCTGAACGGCGCATACGGCACGATGCGGGGATCGTGCCAGCCCTGCCCCTCATGATATTCCATCATGAACATGTGGTCGGTGAAGACCGTTCCAAACGTCAGCGTCTCATCGGCCGGGGGTTGCTTCGGCGTAGCCGTGCGGGTGATGGCAATCTCGGTCACTGGTTTGCTCGCGCGTTTTGGGTTGGACGTTGACAACAGAAATAGGACAGTAATGCTGACCTTGCAAGCGAAATCACACGAGGCCGTAAAGCCCCATGGCATTGTCCCGGAACACCATAGTGTGCTCGGCGTTGCTCAGTCGGATGGGAAACGCACCGCGCGGGTCGTCGTAGTCCCAATGCGGATAGTCCGTCGCAAACATGATGCGATCCCAACCGATCCAACCCAATGTGTCGCGCAGGTGCCCGGCAACCTCGGGTTCTTCCATCGGTTGGGTCGTGAACCACAGGCTTTCACGGATATATTCCGATGGAGGCCGCTTGCAGCGCGGTAACTCGTTGCGGTTCAGGGCCCATTGCTTGTCCAACCGCCAGCACAACGACGGCAACCAGGCGAACCCGCCCTCGATCATGACGAAACGCAGGCGGGGGAATTGCTCGAACACGCCCTCTAGCGCGAGGGATGCAACTTGCGCCTGGAAGCTATGCACGTTGATGTGGTGGTCTTGCAGATAGTAGCTGGGCCAACCGCCGGGGGTGGACGCATAGCCGCCGCCCACGCTGTTCACGTGGATCGCGATCGGAAAGCCGGACGCCTGTGCCGCCGCATAGATCGGCCAATACCGCTTGCGACCCAACGGTTCGTTGGTCTTCGACGGCATCAGCACCTGCACAAAGTTGGAATCCCCCGCCCGCAGGGCGATTTCCTCCACCGCCAGGTCCGGATCCTCATGCGCCACTGTCACGCAGGCGCGGAATCGCGGTTCGGGGCGGACCCAATATTCCACCTGCCATTCGTTCACCGCGTGGCAATACGCCGCCCCCAGATCGGTGTTGCGCGTCGCACCCGACAAAGGCGCAAGAATGCCCAAAGCGATGTCGTTGGCGTCGAGCAGTTGCGCCTGCATGAACGCCAGATCGGAACCGGGCGGCCCCCCGTTCGGCGGCCAGGAGTCGCGCCGAGCGGTGGCGGGCGCGGCCTTGGGATATTGGGTGCCGGTGGTGAAGGGGACGCGGGGTTGCGCGCCGTACTCCTCCAGGTGCTTGCGCCAACGCGCCTCCAGCCAGGGGTACAATTCCGACTTCGATTTCATGGTCGGATGGATATCGCAATCGATGATTCCGGCGCGCACGGCACCGGGGCGTTCCAGAACGTCGCTCATGGCACTGTCTCCCTGAGGCCCGAGGCATTCGGGCGCGGATCGGAAAGGCGTGGATAAGTCGCCATCGGGTTGTCGATGGCCATTTTACGGATCAGCGCGGCGGGCATACCGGGGGGAAGCACGTCCGTCCCCTCGAAATGGTGATGCGGAAAGTCGGTTGCGAACAGGAACATGTCGTCGGCGCCGATATGCTCGATCGTCCGTTCGACCTCCGCCGCGCCGGGGGCGTCGAATGGCTGCACGGTCATGCGCACATGCCGGCGCACGAGATCGCCGGGGGATTGAACGAACCACGGCGTCTCCCCTCGCAGTCCGCGCCACGACTTGATCGCGCGCCACAAGAAAGCCGGCAGCCAACTGACACCGGATTCCAGCAGCACCACTTTCAGGGTTGGGAAATGGTTGAACACCCCTTCGCTCATCAGGCTGAGCAACTGCGCCTCGAACCCCATGGTTTGATGCACATAATCCTGGGTGAAATGCGACGGCCAACCGACCGAGGTCGGGGCGTGCCGGTAAGCGCTGCCAGCGTGGATGGCGATCGGCAGATCGTGCTTCGCGGCCGCTTCGTAAATCGGCCAGTAATACCGCCGGCCCAACAGCATTTCGCCGGATGCCAAAAGCTGCACCTGCACGAAGCGTCGGTCGGCTGCGCGCTTTTCGATCTCCGCCGCCGCATACAGCGGGCTTTGGAACGGCACCACGATGCCGGCCCGCAGCCGATCGTCCCGATCCAACCATTGATCGACCAGCCAATCGTTGACCGCACCGCACAAAGCCTGCGCGAGATCTTCCGAGTGCACCGCCTGCCCACCATGCAGGCAAGTCAAAATCGCCCGACCGGTGCCGAAGGCGTCCAAAGCATGCTGCCGGAGCCCGGCCAGATCGCCCGCTTGTCGCCAATCGGGGCGGCAGGCGATCGGTGCGCCCTTCGGATAGCTCGCCAGTTCCAAACCTTCGGTACCACGAGAAACGATCATCTCCCGCCATGCCTCGGTCATATACGGCAGCAGCGCCGCCACGCTGGGCACCGTTACATGAAGGTCGCAGTCGATGGCGCCCTGTGGCACGGGCGAAAGGATCGGCGGCATGGGATTTCCCGGACGTGACTCGATATCGCGAAGGTTCTCCCGATCCGCCGGTTTGTCCAGGGTTCCGCTTCGGTCGCGACAATCCGCCGATGCCGGCATCGGCCTTGGCGGCCGACCCAGGCCCGATCGTCAGCCGGTTGCGATGCCGAGCAGACTTGGGCAATGCCGTCGCAATCGTCGCTGCTACAGTCCCTCGCCAGCGCGAGCGAAACGTTCGACAGTCTTCAGATACGTGTCGATGTCGCGGTCTTCGGGTGCCGCCATGACGTGCTGCACCCCTGCCTCACGGTAAAGCGCCAGCGCGGATTTCATCTCATCGACATTGTTG
>JANXMB010000122.1 GCA_025354865.1 Acetobacteraceae bacterium
CAAGGCCATGGCGGCGCCTTGCTCGTAGAGGCAGAACGCTTCGCTCGCGCATTGGGATGCGGCCGAGCGGTGGTGTATTCCACGACGGAAGCAATTGGGTACTACGAAGCTGGTGGGTTCACCGAAGACGAGTGGGCCGACTGCGAGATCGCGGGGGTCGCGCAGATGGTCAAGGCGTTGGGGTAGGCGAACCTACCCCGGCCCTCGGCCTCAACCGTTGAAGTTCAGCTTCAGCCCCGGTTCGGACCAGGTCGTTTTGCCCAGGCGGCCCGTGTCGGACAGCGTGATGTAGGCGGTTTTCATGTCCGCCCCGCCGAAGCAGATATTGGTGGGATAGGTATCCGGCATTTTCACCGCTTCGACGATGTCGCCGCCGGGGGAAATCACCGTGATATAGCCGGTGCTCAACGTCGCGACTGCGATGTTGCCGCTGGCCATCACGGCCAGACTGTCGAACCGCGCATTCGAACCCAGGCCGGCGATGACCCGGCCGCTGTGCGGTGCGAAGGGTTTGGCGGCGGCGAGCACGCCCGGCGCCTCGACCGCGAAGGCCCAAAGGCGGGCGCCCTCGGTATCTGCGACATAAAGGGTCTTGCCATCGGGCGACAGACCGCAGCCATTGGGGCTGAGGATCGGGAACGCAATGCGGGTAATTTTCGAGCCATCCGGCAGCGCGTAGTAAAGCCCGCCATGGTCGCGATGCCGGGCATACCGCTTGCCGAGATCGGTGAAATAGAACCCGCCGGCGGTGTCGAACACCAAATCGTTCGGCGCGGACAGATCGAAGCCGTCGCAATCCTTATATAGCAGTGTCGCCGCGCCGGTTTTCGGATCGAGCCGCTGCACCGAACCGAACTTGTAATCGGGGTGCGGTGCGAGGCCCATCGAATGGCCCTCGACGTATTTCGAGCCGCCATTATTGCACAGATACAGCGCCCCATCCGGCCCATAGGCCAAGCCGTTCGGACCGCCGCCGCAGCGGGAGAACACCGTAGTCGTGCCGTCCGGCGCCACGCGGCTGCATTGGTTATTGCGGATCTCCGTCACGACGATAGATCCGTCCGGACAGACCACCGGTCCTTCCGGAAAGCCCAGGCCGGTGGCCAGGATTTCGATTTCGCTCATGGTTGTTTCCCCTCTCGATCGCTTACGCGGTATTCTTGCCGCCATACCGGCGCACGCGCAAATCGGCTTGTTCCTTATGGCCGGCAAAATTCTCGATGGCACACAGGCGCGAACAATATTCGCCGATCATTGCCGACGCTTCCGGTGAAACCTGTTGATAAGTCACCGTTTTCAGGAATTTTCCCACCCATAGCCCGCCGGTATACCGAGCAGCGCGCTTGGTCGGTAGGGTGTGGTTGGTGCCGATGACCTTGTCGCCGTACGCCACATTGGTCTCCTTGCCCAGGAACAGCGCGCCGTAATTGCGCATCCGTTCCAGAAACCACCGCGGATCGCGCGTCAAAACCTGCACATGCTCGGATGCAATACGATCCGCCTCGCTCAACAATTCCTCATCGGTGTCGCACAGGATCACCTGTCCATGGTCGCGCCACGCCGCGCCGGCAATCTCGGCGGTCGGCAGCACCGCGAGCTGACGTTCGATCTCCGCCTGGATCGCATTGGCAATTTTCGCCGACGTGGTCAACAGAATCGCCGGAGAGGTCGGTCCGTGCTCGGCTTGCCCCAACAGATCGGTCGCACACATCTCGGCATCGGCAGTGTCGTCGGCAACAATTAAGGTCTCGGTCGGGCCGGCGAGAAGATCGATGCCGACGCGACCGAACAACTGGCGCTTGGCCTCGGCGACGAAGGCATTGCCTGGGCCTACCAACATATCGACCTGGGCAATGGTTTGGGTGCCCAAACCCATCGCGGCGACGGCCTGAATCCCGCCCAGAAGATAGATTTCGTCGGCGCCGGCGAGCGACATGGCGGCAACCGTTGCAGCGGGGGGAATACCATTCAGCGGCGGGGTGCAGGCGGCAACCCGGGGCACGCCCGCGACCTTGGCGGTGAGCACGGACATATGCGCCGAGGCCACCATCGGGTAGCGCCCGCCGGGCACGTAACAACCGACGCTGGCAACCGGGATGTTTTTATGGCCCAGGCGGATGCCGGGCAATGTCTCGACCTCGATATCGACCAGCGCGCCCCGTTGCGCTTCGGCGAACCGACGGATCTGGGCCTGCGCGAACACGATGTCGTCGATCGTCTGCTGCGGCAGACTATTCATCAGCGACGCAATCTCATCGGGGCGGAGGCGAAAGGACGCTGGCTCCCACCGATCGAACTTCGCCGACAATTCGCGCACGGCCGCATCGCCACGGGCGGCGATATCTTCGAGAATCGCCTCCACCGAATGGCGGATCTGTCGGTCGTATTCGGTCTTTTCCGCTTCCGTCGCGCCGTGCTTCAGTACCCGTATCATCGTATGCTCACTCCGCCGTCCAGCCGCCGTCGACAACCAATGCGGTGCCGGTGACCAGCGCCGCCGCGTCGGAGGCCAAATACACCACCGCCCCCATCAGGTCTTCCACCGTCCCCAATCTCCCGAGCTTGATCCGGCGCAATGTGTCGGCCTGGAATGCTTTGTCCTCGAAAAACGGGCGAGTCAGGGGGGTATCGATGAAGGTGGGGCCGATGGAATTCACTCGTATGCCGAACGGTGCGAGATCGATCGCCATCGCCTTCGTCAAACCCTCGATCCCATGCTTGGTCATACAATAGACCGTGCGCCGCGCGCCGCCGACATGGCCCATCTGCGAGGACATATGCACGATCGACCCACCCTGCCCGGCCTCCACCATGCCGCGCGCCACCGTCTGCGCAACGAAAAACGCCGCGCGCTGGTTCAGGCCTTCGATCGCATCGTAATCGTCCTCGGTCACATCGAGGAACGTGCGCGGCCGATTGGTGCCGGCATTATTGATCAGGATATGGAAGGGTTGCTGCCGCCCCAAGACTGCGCGCACGGCAGCGAGATCGGTGACATCGAGCACCAGGGCTTCGGCACTGCCGCCGTCGGCGCGGATTTCTGCCGCTGCCGCTGCGATTTCGTCGGGCGTACGCGCGATCAGCACAACATGCGCACCGGATTGCCCGAGGCCGGCCGCTGCGGCCAGGCCGATGCCGCGACCGGCCCCGGTCACCAAAGCGCGCTTTCCGTCCAGCCGCAAGGACGGCAACCGGGGCAATGTCATCGTGCAATTCCCTGCATTATCATATGGGTAGACTGGCCAGGAAGGTCTCGGGGTCGCCAATTTCCCGCACATCCACCGTTGTCAGCAACACTTCGCCGGGTGTCGGCGGTCCCGAACCGCCCCAGACCCGGCGCACTTCCATCTTTCCGTCCCAGGTCAGGCGCATGCCGTAACGACCGGGCAAATACCCGGGCGGAGTGCTATCGTTCGACGAAGGCGGATGCGACGGTGGCGGTGGCACTTCCGTTGCAACCGGATCGGCTTGCGGCGCTTTCGGTTCGCCAACCCCCGGCGGCATCGACAGCATCACCGAACTGCCGGTGCGATGGGCGAGCTGGTCGCGCAACCAGAGCCACTCGGCTTCGTCCAAATACTCGGATTGTTTGAAATCGGCGGGAATATGCGGTTCGTCGTAGGTGTAGCGAACCTCGATTTCCGAGCCGCCGCGTTCGGTGAGCAAATACTCGACCAAGGAAGGGATTTCGCGGAAATTCGCCTTGTAGGCCATCATGATGTAACGCAGCTTCGGCGGCGCTTTGCCGCGGGCGAAGGCGGCCAGCAGAATATCCCAATTTTCTTTGAATATCCGATGCCGCGCGCCCTTGCGCATACGTTCGTATATTGCTGGGTCCAACGACTCGATTGAAACATTGATGTGATGGACGCCACTATTCGCCAGCATCTCATAGTATTCTTCCGGCATCCGGCGGGCCAGATTGGTGGTATAGAAGATAGTGCGGCGCTGTAGCGGCGGCATCTTGCGCAGATAGTCGGTAAAGCGCGGATGCATCGTCGGCTCGTGCAGACAGGAGTACCAGAAGGCGCCATCGGCGGCATAGGGCGCGAACCGCACGGCTGCGTCGATCGTATCTTCTGTCATCAGGTTGGTTTTATTGACGCCTTCATAGTTATAAAGACAGAAAGGGCACCGCAAGTTGCAGTTATCGACAATATCCATGATGAAAAATGCCAGCGGTTGATAGACCCGAGCGACAGTAGTGGCACGCGCAAGCTTCTTTCCATTGGGCACAACCCGCACCACGAGGCGATCTTGTTCCTCCGTGCTCAGGCGTCGGGGCAGGCGGTGGTAGAAACCGTGCGCGCCGTCGCCGACCCCGAGTTCTTTCAACCCGGGCAGGAACCGATCCGCTTGGGCGGTGAGCAGCACTTCGTTGGTGTTTTCCAGCACCACCTCATGCGTCACACGTTCGGTGGGATCGGCGAAATTGCAGACCCAACCGGTTACGTGGGCATGGCTGACGCCATCGATATAGCCCTGATGGGGGGCAACGTGGGCCGCCACTTCCCGGCCGATCCGGGGGAAGCGGCGGAACAAGGTTCGAGCCAAGCGCATGGCCAAGACCTAACATGCACCCCCGGCCGGCACAACCGACGCCAACCGGTATTCGATCGGGCCTCGGCGTGCTACATGACGGCCATCTTGCAGCCTGAGCCTCGGATGGGGCCGCTTCCCTGGGGTCGTGTATGCCACCGGACCAATTGACAATTTCGGCCGTGATCCCGCTGTACAATGGGGCACCTTATATAGAAGCCTCGATCGAAAGCGTCTTCGCCCAGACCCTGCCACCCGACGAGGTCATCGTGGTCGACGACGGATCGACCGACGACGGGCCGGCGATCGTCGAGCGCTTGGCGCAAACCCGCCCCATCCTCCTGCTGCGAAAGGCCAATGGCGGCCAATCCTCCGCTCGGAATTTCGGCATTGCACGTGCCAAAGGGCGGCTGATCGCGCTGCTGGACCAAGACGATATCTGGTACCCGCATCACCTCGCGGAACTGAGCAAGCCGTTCCGCCGGCCACGCTACCCCGAGTTGGGTTGGGTTTACAGCAATCTCGACGAAATCGACGAAGCCGGCAACATGGTCAGCCGCAGCAGCCTGCACCGGGCAAGCCATGTCGTGCATCCCAAGCGGGAACTGGTGCATTGCCTGATGACCGATATGTTCATCCTGCCCTCGGCGACGTTGATGGCCCGAGCGGCGTTCAATGCGGTGGGCGGATTCGACGAGCAGTTGGTGGGGTTCGAGGACGACGACCTGTTTCTGCGCATGTTCCGCGCCGGATACGACAACATCTATTTGGACAAGGCGCTGACGAAATGGCGAATTTTCGACGGTAGCTCGTCGTTTTCCAAACGGATGGCGGTCAGCCGCATGGTCTACGTCCGCAAGTTGCTGGCAGCCTACCCCAACGATACCCATCGGGGCCTAGCCTATACGCGCGACCTGATCGTGCCGCGGTTCTTCCCGTGGTTGGTGCGGGAATACAATATGGCGCTGAAATCGGGCGACATCGATGCCCTTCGGCAGGCGCTTGCGGACATGAAGTTCCTGCTGCCGATGCACCGCACCCGGATGCGACTGGTCTTGCAGATGTTGATGCCCATTTTGCAACGGCCCGCATTGGCTCGGGTTTTGGTGCCGGTGGGCACGGCGGCCCGTCCGATCTTACGCCGCCTGTTGCGATAGAGGGCCATAAAAAACCCCACGGCACCAGCGGCACCGTGGGGGTTTTCGGGGAGAAGCCGGTTTTAGGAGAAGTAGCCGATCTTGCCACTGAGTTGGGTCAGCGAGGTCACGTTGCTGAAGGTCACGGTCGTCTGATCCGATAGCGTCAGGGTCAGGCCCGCGCCGCTGGAAGAAACGGCTGGGCCGGTGGCGTTCGCCAGCACGTTGCTCAATCCGCCGGATGCCGAGCTGTAACCGATCATGAAGATCGTGGAAGTCGATTGGTTGAAGTCCGTGATGGTGATGTGGGACTTGCCGCCGCCGTTCAACGATGTGACCTGATTGAGGAACACGAACGTATCGCTGCCGCCGCCACCGGTCATAGTTTCGGCGTTGTCGCCGATGAAGAAGACGTCATTTCCCGAACCACCGACGAGATTGGCCGAAGCACTGGCGATGGACGATCCGTAGTATGTGTTGTTGGTCGAGGAGCCGGCCCCGATGAGTGTTTCGTTGCCGTCGTAAGCGTGCAACTGGGCGCCGCCGGTTGCGGTGCCGACGAAGTTCACGATGCTGCCGTCGCCACCGAAGATGGTAGCCTGACCGATGCCGCCGGTGATGGTGCTGTTATCGCTGATCCCGGCCGAGAAGATCAGGCCGCCCGAACCGACGGTTGCATTGACCGTGCCATTCTTGCCGCCGACGACGGTCGGGGTGCCGGCACCGCCGAGGAAGTTGAGGTTGCCATTGGACGGTCCGAACACCAGCGTATTGCTGCTGGTCTGCACTGTCGCGGCGCCTGAGCCCGCGAACACGGTATCGTTGGAGCCGCTGACCGAAATTTGCAGCGTGCCAGTGCCGCCGAACACCGTGGAGTTCGCACCGCTGAGGGTGATTGCGGACGAGGTTTCCTTCTGGGTGGATACAAAGCTTTTGTTGCTGGCATCGACCAGTTGCAAGGTGCCGCCGGTAGTATCGCTGTTGCCGAACAGGAAGGCAGCACTGCCGCTGAGGCTGACCGTCGCGTTGCCCGAGCCGAGGCCGACAGTGTCGTTGCTGCCGAACGCGTTCAGGTTCAGCGTGCCTGGGCCGCCGAACACAGCGGAGTTGTTGCCTGACACCGTGACATTCGCGACGCTGTCTTTGCCGGCCGAGATGTTGGCGAAGTCGCCGCTATCGAACACGGTCAGGGTACCGGCCGACGACGCATCGCCACCGATGACGGCGTTGTTCGTGCCGGAAATCGAGACAGTGGCCTGCGACGTCGTCGCGAACACGACGTTGTTGCTGCCGCCCAGCGTGACGTTCAGAGCATCGGTCGCATTGCCGCTGCCGGTTACCACCGTCTTGGTGCCGCCGACGGTGACTGCTGCGTTACCAGAACCGACGCGGACGGTATCCGCTGTGCCAGCCGAAAAGATCGTATTGGCCGTGCCGCCCACCGACATCAGGTTAGTCCCGGTGCCGCCGGCGATGGTACCGGCGCCAAAGGCGAAGATCGTGTCGTTCCCCGTCGAGGTGGAGACAAGATACGTGCCGGTCGCATTCACGAGATTGTTACCGCCGGTCGCGGCAACGGAGCTTTTGCCGGACACGATCAAGGTCGCACCCTGGTCACCCGAAAGCACCTGCGCGTTCGATGCAATGACGGTGTCGGGGCTGGAGGTGACGTTGACGATGTAGGACCAGCCCGTGCCCTCGGCATGGGTCGCAACACCACCTGCCCCGACGATCCCAAGCTCGGTCGTTGCTTTCACCGTCGGCGCAGTCGGAACGAAGGATCCTGCAGTCACCGTCGCAACCGACACACCGCTGCCGATGCTCGCGCCGTTGAGCGCGGTCGCCATCTGCTGCGCCAGTTTCAAATAATCGCCAGTGCCGGTGGACACGACGATGTTACCGCCAGCGGTGCCGGGGACTGTGATGCCTGCCGTCGTCATTGCCTACTCCGCCTCAGCGACTCACGGTGCCGCCAGTGTAACACTAGAATTATGAACCAATCTCAGCTTTTAGCAATCGAAATCTGCAAATCGCCCGGGTTAGCGGAGCGATTCCCGACCTCGAATGCCAAGCAGCCTAGACCGGCCATCGCTGAGACGCTTCAAAACATTTCGTGAGGGGGCCTGTCAATCGTTGCTTTTGCCACACGCCTGTCAAAAATCGGAATTCCATCGTCCCAGCGCAGGGTTTTCGCCGCGAAACGGCTCTTTTTTCGCCCCGGAAAGGCCCCTCCCGCAGACCCGAATATGCATCCCAAACAGGTACGATCCCAGCGCCGCGGTCGACACGAAAAGTGCAAATGCGAACCGAATACCTCGACTAATAACGGATACATATCAATATCTTGGCGGAAATGCGTGAGTCCCGGCGCAATGTCATATGATGCAAGCGCGACAGGCCGAACCGAAAACCCCGACCGAGGCACGCCGTCGACAAGAAAATTTGCCCGATCGGTGCACACACAGGTGTTCGCGCTGCGTCCGAAATCGCACCCACCGCTGTCGCCACCCAACCGCCCTGCACGACCCGCCCGCAATGGCCCAGCAACCGAAAAAAAGACGCGCGTATCGACAGCCGTCGCTACCGCCAACCGCCGACTCCCCCTGGGAGACAGCACCGATTATCGAATGCCAATCGATACAGTTGCATGACACATTTGCCATTTGCCATATTATTCTCCGACGCTTATCGAAAACGCCCGAATCCCCGGTTGGCATTTTACAGCGGTCGGATGCTCGCGCCTTTATCGCCATCGAGCCGACGGCCGGCGATCGACGGCTGGCCCATGCGCGGCGCCCCCGGCCGGCGTCGCCCGCGCCGAAGCGCCGTCGCCAAGCCCGATGCGGCCCCTTGCGCTGGCGGCCGATCGGACGGCACCACGACAGATACGGCCCTGTCGTCAAGACGGAATTAGGATTTATTTCACTTATAACCGACCCGAGAGGATCGCTATTCCGGGCTGGGCACGCGCGCGATGCGCGCCGGGTCGATACGAGCCCATACAGATCGATCCGTCTCGTAGATGGTCGTCGGCGGTGTCGTGACGCGGAGTTTCAGGTCCGATTCCAGCAGGTGCACCACATATTCCCAGTATTCCCCAAGATAAGCCCGCTCGGTCACTTTCCCCTCGACCCACCAGCCCGGCGCGTCGGAGCGGGCGTCGGCGATCTCGATGGTCTGCGGCCGGACCGAAAAACTGGCCGTCCCGCGCAGGTCCGCCGCATCGGGGGCCGAGCCCAGCGGCACGGTGAAACCGGGGAAGACAATGCGATCGCCATCGACCCGACCGTCCAAAAAATTGGTCCGACCGATGAACCCCGCCACAAATCGTGTACGCGGTCTATTATATAGAGAGATCGGGTCGTCCACCTGATCGATCCGGCCCTGATTCATCACCACGATCCGGTCCGACGTCACCATCGCCTCCGACTGATCGTGCGTCACGTAGACGGTGGTGATGTGGAACCGATCGTGCAGCCGGCGGATTTCGCTACGCATCTCCTCCCGCAGATTGGCATCGAGGTTGGACAGCGGCTCATCGAGCAGCAGCACCTCCGGCTCGATCACGATCGCCCGCGCCAGGGCGACGCGCTGCTGCTGGCCGCCCGACAGCTCCGCCGGGTAGCGATCCTCGAGGTGGCGCAGTTGCACCGTGTCCAGGATGCGGTGGACCCGGTCGGCGATCTCGGCGCGGCCCAGTTTGCGCAGTTTCAATCCGAAGGCGACATTCTCGCCCACGGTCATGTTCGGCCAGATGGCATAGCTTTGGAAAATCATCGACATCGACCGCTTTTCCGGCGGCACGACGGTCGATGGGTTCGAAATCGTATTGCCGTTAATCGCGATGCTGCCTGCGGTCGGCTTCATGAAGCCGGCGATCATCCGCAACGTAGTGGTTTTGCCGCAGCCCGACGGGCCCAGCAGGGACACGAATTCCCCCTGATGCAGCGCCAGATCGACATCGACGACCGCCGGCACCGGGCCGAAGCTTTTGCCAAGGCCGCGAAGGGACAGTTTGGCGTTTTGTGCGTGGCTCATTGACGCTCCCGGCGCAGCATGAAATCGCGCCCCAGCAGGGCGGAGGCTAGGCCGACGATCCCAAGGGTCGCAGCCAAAAGCAGGAAACCCAAAGCGGCGAGGTGCTCGAAATTGCCCTCCTCGCTCATGTCCATCAGCATCACCGACATAGTGCGGGTTTTCGGTCCATACAGGAACAGCGCGCTGGACAATTCGCGCGTGGCCGGAATGAACACCAGCAGCCAGGCGCCGATCAGGCTGCGCTTCATCAGCGGGGCCATGACCTTGCGGATCGCCACCAGACGTCCGCCGCCCAGGATCCGCACCGCTTCTTCCATTTCCGGATTGATCGATCGGATCGCCGCGTCGGCATTGGCATAGCCGATCGGCAGGAACCGGGTGGCGAAGGCCAGGATCAAAATGGTCGCGGTGCCGTAAAGCATGAACGGCGGTGGGGCGTAGGCGGCATAGAACGCGATCGCCAGGACAATGCCGGGCACCACGAACGGCGCCATCGCCAGAAAACTCAGCACCCCCGCGAAGGGCAGCAACCGCCGGCTGACGATGTAGGCGATGGATAAACCGAGCACGATGGCGATGCAGGCGGCGGCGGCGGCGTAAGTAAAGCTGTTTATGACCGACTGCGCGGCGGTCTCGTGCTGAAATAACAGGTAAGTAAAATTGTGTAATGTCAAATTATCCAAGCTAAAGCCCCGGCCCCACGCTTTGGCCAAAGCCGCTTGCGATAGCACGATGTAGGGCAGCAGCACCGACAACGACAACACGAACAGGCAATAGATCAGCATGACGTAGCGCCAGGGGCCGATCTCCATGACCCGCCGCTCCCCGCCTTTGCCGGTCAGGGCGACGAAGCCGCGCCGGCGCACCAGCCAGCGCTGCAGCACGAACAACACCACCGTGATCGCCAGCAACGGAACCGCATACGCCGCAGCCACCTCCGCTCGGATCGGCTGGCTGAAAAATTGCAGCAACTGGGTGGTGACCACGTTGAAGCGCGCGGGAATGGCGATCAAGGCGGGGGAGCCGAACAGGGCGATCGCTTCGAGGAAGGTGATGATCGCGCCGCCCATGATGGCCGGCAGCACCAGGGGCAAAGTGACCTTCAACGTGGTGCGGATGACGCCCGCGCCCAGGATATTGGCCGCGTCCTCCATCTCCGACGACACGAGGTCGAGCGCGGCGGAGGTGAATATGAAGATGTAGGGGAACGAATAGACGGCGATGTTGAATGCGAGGCCTTCGAACGTATAAATGTCGAACAGCCCCTGCTCCGCCCCGGTCAGCCCCATCCAGATCCGGTTGAGCCAGCCCGAATTCGGCCCCGCCAGCAGGATCCAGCCGATCGCGCCGAGGTACGGCGGTGTGATGAACGCGCCGAGAACCAGCACCCGCACCAGCCCCTTGCACGGCATGTTGGTGCGCGAGACGGCCCAAGCCATC
Organism: Acetobacteraceae bacterium; assembly: GCA_025354865.1. Taxonomy (GTDB): domain Bacteria; phylum Pseudomonadota; class Alphaproteobacteria; order Acetobacterales; family Acetobacteraceae; genus Rhodopila. Next base: position 11,154 of record JANXMB010000122.1, read on the forward strand.
GGCACGGCGAACAGCAGGCACAGCGCCGTGACCGAGAACCCCAGCCGGATGGAGTTCCACATCGCTATCAGGTAGCGCGGCCGGGAGTATGCGGCGACGTAGTTACGCAGCGTGAACGCGCCGGTGTCGGCATCCTGGAGGCTGGTCTGGATCAGCTGATAGAGCGGATTGACGACCAGAAAGATCAACGCCGCCGCCAACACGATCCACAAAAAGATCAGCGGGTCGAACGAACGCACCCGCAAACTCGGTGTCGCCGGGGTCATGCTGCACCGCACACTATATAAAGGTATCCCGCCACTGTTCGATCGCCTCGGGCACCTGCTTGCCCAGTTCCGCCGTCGTCAGACGCAGCAACTTCACCTCCGACAGCGGTTTTGCCCCGGCTTTCGGGGGCACTTCGGCCCGCACGGAGTCAATCCGAGCCTCGGCGCAGATTTTGGCGAAGTCGATGCTCATGAGCCAGTTGGCGAACAGCCGAGCGGCATTGGGATGCGGCGCGTTGGCGAGCACGCCGGAGGGGCCGATGCACAGCACCGCACCGTCCGAGGGATAGACGACGCCGAGGGGATTGCCCTTGTCCTGCGTTTGCAGGCTGGTTCCCAACGGCCCCAATCCGACCAAACATTCCCCGGCGTTCAATAGCGTTATAGGGTCGTTACCGGAGCGGCCGATGCGTGGATTGTTTTTTGCCAATTTTTCGAAGTAATCCCACCCGTATAACTTGCGTATGGCGACAGTCCAGACGCCGACATAGCCGCTGAAGCCGGGATGGCCGAAGGCGCAACGCCCTTTCCACCTGGGGTCGAGCAGATCGAGCCAGGATTTCGGCGCGTCCTCCGGTTTCACCTTCTGGTTGTTGTAAATGATTAACATCAACGTGGACGTGCTGGGATAGTAGAATCCTGGCTCCCCCAGGCCTTGGAAGGCGGGCGCGATGAAGGCCGCATTGTCCGGGGTGTATTGCGCCAGCGCGTTGCGCTTCATCAGCGCGGGCATGTGGGCAATGTCGGTGGTGCTGAAGACGTCGCATTGCGGCGCGTTGTTCTTCAAATCCTGCGACAAACGTTCGTATGCGACCTGGCCGGTGGTCCGAATGACCGACACCCTGATGCCAGGGAATTGCTGGGTGAAGGCGCGGCCCATCGCTTCGGCCGTTTCCGAGTCGACCTGGGCGACGTACCAGGTCAGCGAACCTTCCTTGCGGGCAGCTTCTTCCAACGCCGCCTGCTCGGCCCGCGCGGGAAAGATCGCGGATGCGGCAAGCGCGGCGGTGAAAATCCGACGGGTCGATAGGATCGTCATGGTGCCTCCCTGTGTTTCGGTTTAAGCGGCCGCGACCGCCTTGACCAGAGGCTAGGCCTCGCTGCCGATCAGATTAGGGGTTGCAAGGGCGCAATTCCCGGATACCTTGCCGGGGAGCGAAATCGCGACGCTGCCCGCGAAGGGCAAGGTGTCGAAAAGGGGGAAACACGTGACCGGAATTCCGGCATGCTGATGTACATCGGACGCCGGTTGATAATGGCTGCGGTGACATGCGTCTGCATTTCTATTTTGACGTTTGTCATCATCCGACTACCGCCGGGCGACTTCGTCGATGCCTATATCGCCAACCTCGCCTCCACCGGCAGCGCCGTCAGCGCCGATCAGGCGGCGGCGATGCGCCACGATTACGGCCTGGACCGCCCCGTTTTCGTGCAATATTTTCTGTGGATCGGCCGCGTGGCGCAAGGCGATTTCGGCGTATCGATGATGTGGCGCCGCCCGGTGACCGAGGTGATCGGCGATCGGCTCTGGCTGACGATGGTGGTGTCCTTCGCCGCCCTGTTCCTGACCTGGACGATCGCGTTGCCGATCGGCATCTATTCCGCCGTCAAGCAATATTCCGTCGGCGATTATATCGCCACCATGCTGGGCTTCATGGGGCTCGCAATCCCGAATTTCCTGCTTGCCCTGATCCTGATGTATTTCGGCTTCCGCTATCTGGGGCTGAGCGTGGGCGGCCTGTTTTCCGCCGAATTCGCACAACAAAGCTGGAGCATGGCCAAAGCCTGGGACCTGGCGAAACACGTGCCCCTGCCCGCCTGCGTGCTGGCATTGGCCGGCACCGCGCAATTGATCCGCATCATGCGCGCCAATTTGCTGGACGAATTGCGCAAACCCTACGTCGTAACTGCCAAGGCCAAGGGGATCGGCAATTTGCGCGTGATTTTGAAATACCCGGTCAGAGCGGCACTGAACCCATTCGCAAGCTCCATTGCGTATATATTTCCGTATCTGGTATCCGGTAGCATCATCGTTTCGTTGGTTCTCGGCCTGCCGACGGTCGGCCCGCTGCTGCTGCAAGCACTGGTGGCGCAGGATATGTTCCTTGCCGGCACGATCGTTTTGTTGCTGGGTATGATGACGGTCGTTGGCACCTTGATATCGGATCTGCTGCTGATGTGGATCGAACCGCGGTTGCGCCTGACGGGGCGCGCATGAGCGGCTCGCTCGCCGACGAGAGGCTTGCCAGCGCCGGCCAGCTTCGGCTGACATGGTTGCGGTTCAAACGGCACAAATTGGCGTTTATCAGCCTGTTCGTCATCGCGTTGTTCTATGTTGTGGCAATCTTCGCCGACACCATCGCGATCAACGAACCCCATGCCACCGATGCCCGCCGCAGCTATATCCCGCCGCAGGGCATCCATCTTTTCGACGAAAGCGGTTTCAATCCGCATGTATTCGGCTTGACCGGCAAGCGCGACATGAAGACGTTCAAGGTCGCCTACGTTCCCGACCCCAACCGCAAACTGACCGTTTCCCTCTTTACCCGCGGCTATAGCTACGATCTGCTCGGCATTATCCGCACCGATATCCATCTGGTCGGACTGACCACCGCACAGCCCATCGACGGAATATTCCTACTTGGAACCGATCAACTCGGTCGCGACTTATTTTCACGCATGATGGTAGCCACCCGCATCTCGCTGTCGATCGGATTGGTGAGCGTGGGACTGAGCCTGATCCTGGGCGTGCTGCTAGGCGGTGTGTCCGGGCTCTACGGCGGCATGGTGGATACCGCCATCCAACGCGTTATCGAAATCGTCCGCTCCATCCCGACGATCCCCCTGTGGATGGGCATCGCCGCCGCGTTGCCCAATACCTGGACGGTGGTACAGGTTTATTTCGCCATCACCTTGATCATATCGTTGATCGGGTGGACCGAACTCGCCCGCGTCGTGCGCGGACGCTTCCTGGCCCTGCGGGAGGAGGATTTCGTTATCGCAGCAGAATTGATCGGCGCCAGCCAACTTCGGATCATGCTGCGGCATATGCTGCCGTCTTTCACCAGCCATGTGATCGCCGCCGTGTCGCTGGCTTTGCCGGCAATGATCATTAGCGAAACATCGCTATCGTTCTTGGGGTTGGGACTTCGCCCACCCGCAATTTCTTGGGGTATTTTATTGCAGGACGCACAAAACGTGCAGGTACTGGCAGGCGCGCCATGGTTGCTATGCGCTGCGATCCCGGTCGTGCTGGCGATCCTGGCTTTCAATTTCCTGGGCGACGGCCTGCGCGATGCGGCGGATCCCTATGGTTGAGCGCAGCCTGATCTCCGTCCGGGAACTCGCGGTCGAATTCCGAGCGGATACCGGCACCGTGCGGGCGTTGGACTCGGTCAGCCTGGATCTACGACCCGGTCGCGTGCTCGGCGTCGTCGGCGAATCCGGCTGCGGCAAAAGCGTGACCGCGCGAGCCATCCTTCGTATCCTGGATCGTAACGGTACCATCGCCGCCGGCCGCATCCTCATCGATCCGGACACCCCCTCCGAGACCGATCTTGCTCAGATCGATCCCGAAAGCAAACAAATGCGCAATGTTCGAGGCGCCAGGGTCGGCCTGATTTTCCAAGAGCCGATGTCAGCGCTTTCGATGCAGTATACGATCGGCAACCAATTGATCGAGGCAATCCGCGCCCATAACGATCCCGGAAAGACCGTTGCTCGGCAGCGCGCCATTCAATTGCTGGGCGACGCCGGAATTCCTCGCCCGGAGACCAGGATCGACGCTTATCCGTTCCAATTGAGCGGCGGTTTGCGCCAGCGCGTCGGTATCGCTCTGGCTTTGGCCGGCGACCCCGATATTCTGATCGCCGACGAACCGACAACCGCGCTGGACGTCACGACCCAGGCACAAATTCTGACGCTGCTGCGCCGCTTGCAAATGGATAAAAATATCGCGCTGATGCTGATCACCCACGACATGGGGGTGATCGCGCAAATGGCCGACGACGTCGCAGTTATGTACCTCGGACGTGTGGTGGAATATGCGCCGGTGCACGATGTTTTCCATCGTCCCCAGCACCCGTATACGCGGGCATTGTTGCGTTCGGTACCGGATTTGCGGGCGACGCCGCGACAAAGACTCTCGACCATCGGCGGTGCCGTGCCGCAATCCAATGCCAGACCGACTGGTTGCCCTTTTCATCCCCGCTGCCCCGAGGCCATGCCCGGTCGTTGCGATACCGCCGCCCCCAAACCGGTGCCGCCCGGCGAAGCCGGCGCATCCTGCTTTCGCCTGGAGGATGCGGCATGAACGTGCTGGAAGTCGAAGGACTAACGAAACATTACCCCATTCACGCAGGCTTTCTGCGTAAGGAAGTCGGACGGGTACGAGCGGCCGACGATGTGAATTTCTCGATCGCACGGGGCGAGACGCTGGCGTTGGTCGGTGAGTCCGGCTGCGGCAAAACCACCGTCGCTCGCTGCATCTTACGTGCTTTGAAGCCAACCGCCGGGGCCATCCGCTTCTCGATCGAAGAAGGCGAGAGCGTGGACCTCGCCCCGCTGACGCGACGGGCTTTGCGTCCGTTGCGTAAACATATCCAACTTATTTTCCAGGACCCTTACGCGTCGTTGAACCCCCGTATGATGGTGGGCGATATCGTCGCCGAACCGTTATTGGTTGCCGGCGTTGCACCTGCGGAACGTCAGGCAAGGGTGATGGAATTGCTCGACCTCGTCGGTTTGCCGGCGGCAGCGAGAACACGGTTTCCGCATGCTTTTTCCGGTGGCCAACGGCAACGAATCGGCATTGCGAGAGCGCTGGCGTTGCAACCGAAATTGATCGTGGCGGACGAACCTGTTTCGGCATTGGATGTCTCTGTGCAGGCCCAGATCGTCAATCTTTTACTCGATCTTCAAGACCGCCTCGGCCTTTCGATGCTGTTCGTAGCACACGATTTAGGCGTTGTGCGGCATGTGAGCGATCGCGTTGCAGTGATGTACGTCGGGCGCATTGTCGAGGTCGCGCCGACCGTATCGTTATATACGACCCCGAAGCATCCATATACGACCGCATTGTTGGCGGCGGTACCGAAGGCCGATCCGGCGTTGCGGGATGCCACCTTCGCACCCGCCGGCGAGGTTGCCGATCCGGCAAAACCGCCCCCGGGCTGCGCCTTCCATCCCCGCTGCCCCTTTGCCGTGGATCGCTGCCGGATCGAGCGCCCCGAATTGATCGAAACTGCCCCAGGCCATCTCAGCGCGTGCCATCGCGCGAACGAGTTGGCGCTGGTCGGCGTAGCCTGACGAAAACGGAGAATAAAATGCGTTTCAAACCGACTTGGATCGCCCTGGCATTGGCCTTTGGCCTGTCCCACGCGAGCGCGCAAACCGCTTTCGATCAATCCGGTCTTGTCGGCCCGCTCGAAGGGCCCACGATCGTTTCCGACCCCGCGCAATGGCCGAAGTCGTTTCACGAAGCACCCTCGATGGCCGCGTTGGTCAAGGCCGGAAAGCTTCCCCCGGTTGAGCAGCGCGTTCCAGCCGAGCCGATGGTGCTGAAACCCTTGCACAGTATCGGAACGTACGGTGGCATTTGGCGTCGCGGCTTTTTAGGGCCGGGCGATCGCGAGAATGGCAATCGTATCCGCGCGGGCGACAAATTATTGTTCTGGGATAAAAGCGGGACCGAGGTGGCGCCCAGTGTCGCCAAGGGTTACGAGCTGAGTGCCGATGGCAGGAAGACGACCCTATTCCTGCGCAAGGGCATGAAATGGTCCGACGGCGTACCGTTTACCGCCGACGATTTCATGTTCTGGTATAACGATTTGGCAACAAACAAGGATTTGGTGCCAACGCCGACTCCGGAATTGATCATCAACGGCAAGACCGGTCGTATCGTAAAAGTGGATGACTATACCGTCGCTTTCGAATTCGACGATCCGTACTTTCTGTTCCCCAGACTCTTGGCTGGAGACACGCAAATCGGCGGCGGGCAATCGCGCTTGCAGTCGGACGGGCGCGCGTTCGGTCCCTATGCGCCAGCGCATTATCTGAAACGCCTGCTGCCGAAATACACGCCGGTCGAAACCTTGAACGCCGAAGCCAAGGCCGCTGGGTTCGATAACTGGGTGCAGCATTTCCAATTCAAATCCGATTGGAGCCTGAATAAGGAGGTGCCCAGTCTCGCGGCCTGGATCGTGACCTCCCCGGTCAATACGCAGACCTGGGCGATGGAGCGAAATCCCTACTTCTATGCTGTCGATACGGCAGGAAATCAATTACCTTACATCGAAAAAGTGCAGTTGACGCTGGCAGAAAACCCGGAGGTCATCAATCTCCGAGCCATCGCTGGCGAGTACGATTTCATGGAACGTTTCATCGATCTGGCAAAATTGCCGGTGTTCCTGGAAAATGCCGAACGTGGCGGCTATAAAATGCATCTCGATCCTGCCTTCAACGGTAGCGATTCGATGCTGTTCTTCAATCTCGCCTACAAAGGCGATGCCGAAATTCGAAAATGGTTTCAAAATCCGGATTTCCGGCGGGCGCTCGCGATCGGCATCGATCGGGGACAATTGAACGAAGCCTTCTGGCTGGGCTTGGGCGTTGTCGGCACACCGATCCCTGCGGATATTATCCCAGAGAGCCCCGGACCCGAATATCGCCTGAAGTGGGCGACGCTCGACGTGAAAAAAGCCAATGCGATGCTGGATGCGGTTGGGTTGTCCAAAAAGGATGCCGAAGGTTTCCGACTGCGCACCGACAATGGGCAGCGTCTGCGCATTCAAATCGATGTCGCACAAACCTTGATCCCGACCTGGCCGCAACAGGCGGAAATGATCATCCAACAATGGAAAGCAATCGGTATCGCGGCGGATGCCAAGCTGTTCGAGCGTAGCCTGTTTTACACACGGGTGCGCACCGACGAAAACCAGATGACCATTTTCTCCAACGGCGGAACGGAGGCTTTGTTCCTGTATACGACAGCAGTATTGCCCGTCGATGCGTCGTCCGCCCAAGGCGGTGCCGGCCATGCGAAATGGTGGGCCTCGGGCGGCAGCCAGGGTATGAAGCCAGAAGATCCTTCGCTGCTACAAGGTTACGATCTTCTGCGTAAGGCGGGGTCGGCGACGGAAGCCGAGCGTAACAAATTGGCGCAGGAAATTTGGAAATTGGCGGTGGATAACGTGTGGTCCATCGGATTGGTCGGCCTTTCCCCGACCTACATGGGCACCCGTGCCGTCAGCAACAAACTGCAAAACGTTCCGGCTCGGGTATGCACTTCGCAACATTGCCGGACACCCTGGAGCGCCCATCCCGAACAATGGTATTTTAAGCCGTGATGCGGGCTACGATCGCGGCGCTGCTCCTCTTGACGGGTAGTGCCGCGGCCCAGCCGGCCAATCTGGCGCAATCCGGTCTGGTCGGCACGCTGGAGGCCCCTGCGATCATCACGGACCCATCGCAATGGCCGCGCGTCCTCCATGAAGCACCTGCCCTGGCCGCCCTGGTTGCGCAGGGCAAATTACCGCCGGTCGCGGAGCGTATTTCCGCCGATCCGTTGGTTCTGAAACCATTGCGTAAGACCGGCGTCTATGGCGGCACGTGGCGTCGCGCCTTTCTCGGGCCCGGCGATAGCGAGAATGGAAATCGGTTACGGGCCGGCGACAAGCCATTGTTTTGGGATCCGACCGGAACCCAACTGGCGCCGCAGGTAGCCAGAGCCTATGAAATCTCGGAGGACGGGCGCAGGACCACGCTATTCCTACGCAAGGGGATGCGTTGGTCGGACGGGTCGCCCTATACCGCCGACGATTTTATGTTTTGGTTCCAGGATATTTATACCAACAAGGAACTCGCCCCTTCCCCGACCCCAGAGCTTGCGTCCGGCGGCAAACCAGGGCGTATGACGAAAATCGACGAAACCACGGTTGCGTTTGAGTTCGATGCGCCGAATTTCCTGTTTCCCAAGCTGCTTGCCGGCGATGGCGCCATGGGCGGCGGGCAGTCCCGGCAGCAATCGGACGGGCTGGCATTCGGCGCTTATGCCCCTGCCCATTACCTGAAACGATTTCTGCCGAAATACACCCCCGTCGAGAAGCTGACCGAAGAGGCAAAAGCTGCCGGCTATCCGAACTGGGTGCAATATTTTCATTTCAAATCCGATTGGCGGATGAATACCGAATTACCAACGGTGGCCGCTTGGCGGATGACTCAACCGATCAATACCACGACATGGATGCTGGAGCGGAATCCCTATTTTTATGAGATCGACACAGACGGCAATCAATTGCCCTACCTCGATAAAATTCAAATGTCGTTGGCCGAAAATCCGGAAGTCGTCAATTTACGCGCTATAGCTGGCGAATATGACGTGCAGGAGCGCTTCATCGACATCGCCAAGCTCCCGGTGTTTCTGGAAAATGCGGAGCGCGGCCATTATAAATTTCATCTCGATCCCGGTTTCAATGGTAGCGACTCCCAATTGGTTTTCAATTTGTCCTACAAAGCCGACGCGGAGTTGGCGAAATGGATCGCAAACGCCGATTTCCGACGCGCATTGTCGATCGCCATCGATCGGGAGCAGTTGAATCAGGCGTTCTGGCTCGGCCTCGGCACTCCAGGATCGGGTGTGCCGTCGGAAATTATGCCGGAGAGCCCCGGTAAGGATTGGATCGCAAAATGGTCTGATTTCGATCCTAATAAAGCCAATGCAATGCTCGATGCGATCGGACTGACGAAAAAGGACCGCGACGGCTACCGGCTGCGCCCCGATAATGGCGAGCGTTTGCGCTTACAGATCGATGTTGCACAGACGCTGACACCGACCTGGCCTGCCCAAGTGGAGATGGTGATTCAGCAGTGGCGTGCCGTCGGAATAGCAGCCGATCCCCGTTTGCTCGAACGCAGCCTGTTTTTTTCACGTATCCGTAACGACCAACATCAGATGGTCATATTTTCCAATAGCGGATCGGAGAGCCTGTTCCTTTATCCGGTTTTGGCGCTACCGGTCGATCCCTCCGGCAGCCTGATGGGCACTGCTTATTCCCAGTGGTACGCATCGAACGGTGCCAGCGGCACGAAACCGGACGACCCCGATTTATTGCGGGTCTACGAACTGATGCGCAGTGCTCCGGGTTTGCCGGAAGCGCAACGCGACGCGACCGCCCAGGAAATCTGGCGTGTTGTTGCCGATAAAAAATGGCAGATCGGCTTGGTGGGGCAGGCTCCCGGCAGCCAGGGCAGCCGCATCGTCAGCGATCGGCTTGAAAACATCCCTGGCCGCGTCTGTATTTCCCAACATTGCCGGCCGCCCTGGTCGGCGCGTCCCGAACAGTGGTTTTATAAATAGAGCGCATCGAGCAAGGGGGCGACGTCGGGTAAATCGTCGACGCTGAGCACCAGTTCGATCAACCGATCGATACGCGCCGCATCCAATCGGTGCGATGCGAGCATCCTGAATTTACCAATAATATCTGCATCGGACGCAAATGCTCGGGGGGCATCCTTCTGTTCGTCGAGCCGCGTGCCGTCTTTCAAATAAACCTCGACCCGCACGGCGTGGCGGAAGGCGGATCCCCGAGCGGTGATGGCTGGATCGTGTTGAACGTCCACTCGGCCGGCGAGGGCGACGCGGCGGGGATCGTCCAGAACGGATGCAGCGAATTGATCGACGAAAACCTCATTTTCCAACAAAAGCGTCGCCACGCAGTAGCGAAGATTCAGTTGCGCCGACGTAACACCATTCGGGACATATTCCCATCCGCAATGATCGACCGTCACTTGCGATCCGTACACAACGATACGATCCACATCGTCCGCGCCGAACGGATGCCGCGCTTGCATTTCTCGAATAGAATCCAAGGTGGTATGATTGGAACCGACGCAGGAATACATTTTCAGCGATATGCGCAACGTTTCGAACCGCTCGCCCAAGCCTGCGGTTAGTTCCCGCAGATCGAACCTGTCATCGGAACGGGAAAATGTCGAGCAGAACCCGCCATAGGGACTTTCGAAAACATCTTGTATCCCGGTGAAACCATTCGATGCCAGCAACGCGCCGTAAAGCCCGCTTTGCGACGATCGTCCCGCGTGCATCCGTTTTACCATCGCACCATACTGCGCCGCCATCAGCCCCGCCGACTGTGTGCCCGCGATACCCAACGCGTGCACCGTCTGCTGGGTTGACAGCCTCAACCCACGCGCGGCGCCCGCAGCCGAGGAAAACACCCCCAACGTGGCACCGGAATGCCAGCCTTGACCGATATGCTCCTGCCCCATGCACATGCCGACACGCGGTCCGATTTCGTAACCGGCGACGGCGGCGGTCAGAAATTCGCGCCCGGTCATCCCGGGGTTCAGCTCGGCGATCGCGCACAGCGATGGAAGCGTCACCGCACCGACATGCAGCACGCCCTGCCGGTGCACGTCGTCAAGCTCGAAGCTTTGCACAAGCGTCCCATTCACCAAGGCGGCGTGCGGTGCGGATAATTTCCGGTTGGTGCCCCACAGGCCATGGGTGGCGGTGCTATCCAAACCCGCCAGCGTATCGATAAGAATGCGACACCATGGAAGGTCGGTGCCATACAGCGCGCAACCGAACGAATCCAGCATCAGCAATTTGATGCGAGCCCGCACGGCTTCGGGAATGGCTTCGTACTGCAAACCGGAGACAAATGTCGCAACACCCTGTGTGTGCGGGTTCGTATCGGTATGTCCCATTTTCAATGTCCCGCTTCGGCTTTGCCTGCATCGCCATATTTCGATGCGAGTTGATCCTTAGTCAAAAATTTCTGCTCCAGCTCGCGGATCGTTCCCAATCCCATCAGATCGTTGATTTCCTGGAAGGACACGGCAAATTCCGGGCGTTCGATCGTCCGACCTTCTTCGATCGATTGTTTCAAAACGCCGAGTGCGTTGCGCATTCCCATGATTGCGGCGCTGGTGGCAAGGCGGGGGTACGACGCAACGGCAACGCCCAAATCTTGCAGTTCACGAGCGCAGATCAACGGCGTGGTGGGGCGCGCGCGAATACCGAATCCCATGTTGACAGACAGTGGCTTCGACACTTCCTTCGCAACGAGGGCGATATCTTCCCGTTTCAGAATAGCATCGGCGAACAGCAAATCGGCCCCAGCCTCGGCGTAAAGGTTCAATCGGCGGATCGCTTCGCCAATGCCGTGCGTCGCGGTGGCGTCGGTGCGGGCCTTGATGATGAAATCGGGGTCCTTTCGCGCCTCCACCGCCGCGCGGATTTTTTCTACGCCTTCTTCTGCCGAAATGACTTCCTTGCCATCCATGTGGCCGCAACGTTTCGGCGACACCTGATCTTCCAACATGATACCATCGACGCCGGCTGCTTCGAAGCCGCGTACGGTGAAGAAGACGTTGACGGCATTCCCGTAGCCCGTATCGGCATCGGCGCTCAAAGGAATATCGACACAGGCAGCGATATCGCGTGAGCGAGACACGTTCGCCTCGTAACTCAGGATACCGACATCGGCCCACCCGAGGGTGGATTCCGACAGGCCTGCACCAGAAATACTGCCGGAACGAAAGCCCATCTGTTCGATCAGGCGCGCACTGAAACCGTCGTAGACCCCAGGCTGGACCAGGATTTCCTCGGCTTCGATCAGTTGGCGGAACATTGTGGTCTTGCGCATGGACATCGCCCTCTCTTTGCTGCGGTCGATCGTAGGGCTAATCTCCTGGCGTGGTCCAGACCGGGGGAGCGGCCGATGGGTAAGACGATCGCGGAAAAGATACTATCGAGCAAAAGCGGGCAGGACGCGCATTCAGTCGCAGCAGAGTAGCGGTTAACATGCCTAGCCACCGCTCGAAACGCGTTGCGACCTGACCTTTGTCGGATGAACACGTCAGTTCGTTATGAACAATAACTCGGCTGGTATTAGTCTAAAAAGCCATCAAAGCCGGATCGACGCTCCGAGCAACAGGCAGCCACCGGTTTGCAAAACGTCCGCTTTCTGCACTCATGTTGCAGGCTTGCTCTATACTTTCTCGGATCGCGCTGGCCGATCGGGCACAGGCAGCGGGGGATTACCTTGCCTGAAATGTGAACAGCCTCCGTATCACTTTAGGCACCGCAGCATCCGTTACCCAAGGTCAGGTCTCCAAGTTCGATATAATCCCCATCTCCCATGTACCCCCTGGCAACGGACCAATGGGACGCATTTCGACCCCGTACAATGCCCGCGTCACCGCCCATAGTTTTTCGGTAAAGCAGGGTAGATCATGGAAAAAGATCGCATACGGAGTTGTAGTATCGATAAACGGTCGGATCGAGGTGACATCCAGGATCGCTGCCTCATCCCAATGGCCGGCGTCAATGAATGCATAATCGATCTTTGCTTCGCCTCCATATTCACTCTCAATGGCTTGGGCGACGTTGTCAGGGCTCCAGCCGACCTTCGGGCGCACAACGTCTGCCATTCCGAAATTGTTCAGTAGCCATTGCACACTCTTGAGGCCGTCGGGATCCGAAGCATCGAACGACGTTAGATCCTTGTAGCCAAAACAGAAATTGAATTTCTCTTCGACATAAGCGTCCATTGTTACAAGGACGCCACCGGTTTTACGAAACCCAAATGCCGCAGCCAAGCCAGATATTCCGAACGCTGTCGCGCATTCGTAGCCACGCCGCAGATTGTGCTTGACGATGAAGTCCCCGATAAAGTCAAATTCACCGGGCGTGATTGACCAGGGATGTTGATGGTTGGTCATCTTCAGGGAAGGAACTTGCGCGGGCGCAAGCTCGTATTTGATTGCAGCGGTTGGGTCGTTCGCCGCCGACGCAATAATGGATTCGAAAATCTGCTAGCCGCGCATTGCGATTACCCCTTAGCTGGTTTTACTATCTTGGCCTATCGACTGGTCTCTGCGTCAACACCAATGGATCGTTGCCCAAAGTCATGATCGAGATAGTGAAGGACGGCGGATTGGCGGCCCATATCCGCAAACATAAAACGTTTCGGGTCGCTTAACTCACCCGAATCGGGAAAAATCTGGCTTCCGTTTTTGCACGAAAGCGGCAAACGCCTCGGCCGCTTCGGGGGACGACAGGCGTTCGCGAAACAGTGCCAGTTCCTCGGCAATGCGGGGGCCGATGTCCGGTTGGCCGTGGCGAATTAGTTTTTTCGTTTCGCGCACGGCTTGCGGCGGCAAGGTGGCGAGGCGCCGGGCAAGGCCGCGGGCGGTTTCCATCAATGCATCGTCGTCCACCACACGGTAGACGAAACCCCATTCCAGTGCGGTCTCGGCGTCTAGCGATTCGCCCAGCAACAACAATGCATTGGCGCGCTGGGTGCCGACCATTTGCGGGAACAGCAACGAACTTCCAGCTTCCGGCACCAGACCCAGGCTGGTGAACGGCATCGTGAAACGGGCGGAACGGGCGGCAACGACCAGGTCGCAATGGGCCAACATCGTGGTCCCGACGCCGATGGCCGCCCCGTTCACCGCCCCGATCAGCGGCTTTTGCATGGTGGAAATCTGGGCCAAAAATGGCGACGCTGCACTGGTGTTCGGCCCGGCGGCACGCGCCTGGAAATCCCCGATATCGTTGCCGCTGGTAAATGTCGTGCCCACGCCAGTCAGAATCGCCACGCGAACCGATGGGTCGGCGTCGGCGGATGCCAAAGCTGCCACGACGGTTGCATACATGTCCCGGGTCAGCGCGTTTTTCTTCTCCGGCCGATTGAAGGCGATTTCCATCACCCCGGCGTCGCGCGTTACCAGAACGGTGTCGGTCATGGCAGATGCATTCCGATATAGGGCGGCAGGTTAAAGGCCCCCGCGTGAATTTCCGGCGTCCAATACCGGGTTTTGCCCAGGATACCGGCAGTTTGCGCCCGAGCGCGAATCTCGGCCACCGAAACGTTCGTCAGGTCGGCACTTTTCGCCGCCCAGCCAAGGGTCATCAACCCGCCGACATAGGTTGGCACCGCCGCGACATAGGCGGTCACATACGGGAAGAACTGGCGACGCCGAGCGCTGGTTTCGCGCAATTCGTCGGCCTGCATGAAGGGAACGCCGCACTGGTTCACGATCAGGCCGTTGGCGGTCAGGATGCGGGCGCAGTTTTGGTAGAATGCGTCGGTAAACAAAACCTCCCCCACCCCGATGGGATCGGTGGAGTCTACGATTATCGCATCGAACGAGGCATCGGGCGCGCGCTTCACGTAATCGATCCCGTCCCCGACGATCACGTCTGCTCGGGGGTCGTTCCAGGCGTCGCCTGCGATTCCGGGCAGGAATTCTTTGCACAAGCGGATCACTTCGCCGTCGATCTCGACCATGACGGCGCGCTTCACGTTGCTATGTTGCAACACCCGGCGCAGCACCCCGCCGTCGCCGGCACCGATGATCAACACGTTTGCGGCGGCCCCGTGCGCCAGCAACGGCACATGGGTCAGCATTTCCTGGTAGACGAATTCGTCGCGCTCGGTGATTTGGATTACACCGTCCAGCACCATGACCCGCCCGTGCGAGGAACTTTCGAAAATAACGATATCCTGGAAGTCGCTTTTCACCCGCGCCAGTTCGCGCGTTACCAGGAATCGCTGGCCCCAATCGGGGTAAAGCGATTCGTTGATCCAGCTATCGGTCGTCATCCGGGGCGCTCCATACGAAAACACGGCCCGGACGGATCGCCCGGGCCGTATGTCGCGTCAATGATCGGAAGGATTAAACGATCAGACCGCGGCGCTGTTCGCCCAGGTTGATCGAGGTCGGCGCGAAGGCTTCCTTCAGCGCCGGAATCCCCTTGTACGGGTTGCATTCGCCGCACATGAACACGTCGATCGCGGCAAAATCCCGTTCCGGCCACGTGTGGATGGAGATGTGGCTTTCCGCCAGCACCAGCACCCCGCTCACACCGCCGTTCGGGGAGAAATGGTGAAAATGACCGTGCAGAATGGTCGCACCGGCGGCTTCGGCCGCTTCGCGCAGGGCGCGGTCGATATGTGCGGGATCGCCCAGGTTGCTGGCGCCCCACAAATCGATCAGCAAATGCGTGCCGGCAAACTTAACCCCGTCCTTTTCGACGAAGTAGTCCTTCTGTTCGTCGAAATGTTCTTCGACGTGTGCCCGAGCAAGATCGGACGATGACTGGTTGCTGCTCGGGAGTTCCGAGACCATCCCCAGTGGGCTGAGTGCGTTCATTGCGAACCCCTTCCTACCAGTAGACAGCCTGTTGGACGGCGTGGATGATTCCGCGCCGTCCCCTTGGGCTAAGGCGGCGGAACATGATGAAAGGGGGGGGCAAGCGCAAGCGGTTTTTTGCCTTCGCCCGTAAAAATGCGGTCACTGCCTGCCGACAGCGGCCAATGCGGCGGGAATGGCTTTCGTCAGGCCCATTTCTCGTTCCAATCGTGGAAGATCCTCGGTGCCGTGGACCGGATCGGCGGTCAGCAGGCGGATGGTATCGGCGATCGGGCCGGTTCCCAGGCGCGTATCCAAGGTTGCCCGCAAGGCCGTCAGACCATTGCGATCGCCAGCGCGTTCTGCTGCGGTTGCAAGGCGCAACACCAATTGCCGTTGTTCCTCGTTCAACACGCCCGTCGCCGGGATCGCGAAACCGATCGCCGACATCAGGGCTTCCTCGGCAGCCGCCCATTGGCCAGCCGATTCGTGGACGCTGGCCCGAGCGGTATCGGCACCCAGACCGGTCAGTCCGGCCAAAGCTTCGATCGCGCCTTGTGCGTCGCCCAGGCGGCTTTTCGCAACCGACGCCAGGATCGCTCGCTTTTCTGCCATGTCGGGGTCCGATGTCGGCGCAGACGATAGCGCCAGTGCAGCCAAAGCCCCGGCCGCATCGCCTTCCTTGATCCGCAGATCGGCCAAGCGCGCCCCGAAAGAGGCGCGACTGAGCGGAGTGGTCGCGCCGGATGCCAGCTTCTCTAGCAACGGTGCAGCGCGGGATGGCAAATCCAGCGCCATCAGTCGTTCGGCAAGGCGCGCCTGCAAATCCTCATTCGGCGGCATGAGCTTGAACAGATCGGCGTTCTCATCGACCAACGACACGAGATCGAGCGGCGGCAGCGCATCCGTCGCCTCGCTGTAAAGCAAGGCCATGAACATCCCGATCAGATGGCTCTGGACGTTTTGGGCATGATCGGGGAACTCGGCTTGCAGCGCGCGCAACTCGGTCAGCGCCGCCCGCCATTCCCCGGCCCGCTGATGCAGATCCGCGACCCGTTCGCGCAGCGCCAGTTCGCGCCGGTCGCCGCGCCAGACGTAGCGCAGCTTGTCCAACGCCTCGGCCGCTTTGGCTGCATCGAGCTGGCCCGACGCCAACCGCACCTCCACCGCTCGGGTTGCCGCCCGCGCCCGATCCCGCTGGTCGCGACCGGCCGCCAAGGCATCGAGCGCGGTTAACGCCCCTGGCGCATCGCCATCGGCCTGTTTCAGCAGGGCACGCGCGAAGTCCAACCCCGGCGCTTTCCCGGCCAAAGCCAGAAGGCGTTTTGCAGCCGGGGCCTCCCCGCCCAGGATCATCGTCTCGGCCACCGAGGGCAGGATGCGATCGCGAATCCCGGGCGGGTATTGCAACGCCAGAGGGCCGGTGGCAGCGAACACTGCGGCCGCGACGGGCGAGCCTTCCTCCACCGCCGCCTGACGGATCGCCCGCCACAGCGCGATCTCATCGGTGCCGGTCAGACGCGGGTCCTCGATCCCGGCGGCGTCGGCGATGCGTCCGGCCAGCAACGCGCCGATCGCCGTCAGACCGATCGTGTCGGGCGACGCCGCTTCCTTGGGATCCTGTTCGGCCGCGACCAGCAACAAGGCCTCGGCTTCCGCGCCCATCCCGAGGGACAGCATCGTGGTTGCGACGGCACGCCGCTTGGGTCCGCGGGCGCGTGGCAAGGCGGCAGCAGCGTCGGCAATGCCGCGCGACAGGGCCTGGACCAGGGCTTCGGTGGATTGCGTCGGCAGCTTGAAACGCCGGGTCAGATGCACGGCGGCGGCAGCGGCCTCGGTTGCCGGGGTCGGCTGGGTGATCGCCAGCCCGTTCGGCCCGCCGGTGACCTGGAACCCGGTCGGGACCGTGCGCAGCGCCACATTGTCGGCAAGCGGTTCGAGCACGACGCCCACGATCGCCGGCAGCAGGCCGAATTCGGCCGTGCGCCGCCCGACCAGCACCGCCTGTCCGGGCCGGCGCAGGGTGCCGATCAACAGGGTCGCACCGCTGCTGGGATCGGCCATGCTGACGATGTTGCCCGGCGCCTCCGCCGGTAAATCCAGCCGACCGTCCTTCGGCAGGAACGGAATCGCTCGGGCGACCCGCGTCGTGGGATGGACGGCGATTTTCCAGCCGGTCGGCGTCAGGGACAGGACGACACCGGTATCCGGCGGGGGGCGCAGTTCGATCAGAGTACCGGCTTGCAGTTCCCGCACATTGGCCGATCCAAACACCGGATTGTCACGCAGGGAGGCAAGGTCGATCGGGCGGCGTTCGTCGAACACGACATAGACAACGCCGCCGCGCCGGAATGCGGCCGCGCCGGTTTTGGCACCGAGGGGGACCGTGAAGGCGATGCCCTCGGGCGGCACGATCGGCGCTGCGACAAGCGCGAGCGGTCCGGTCGGCGATCCCAAAAGCGAGGCCGCAACGGGTGCCTGCGCCGAGCGGTCGTCGGCCGGCTTTCGGGCGGACGGTTCGGGGGCGGGGGGTGCGACGACAGGGGCTGCGACCGGGGCTGGCGCGGCGTCCGCAACAGGCTTCGGTTTCACCGGTTCGGCCGGTGGATGCGCCGCTTCGGCGACGGGCTTCGGTTTCACCGGTTCGGCCGGTAGACGCGCCGCTTCGGCGACGGGCTTCGGTTTCGCCGGTTCGGCCTCGGGCGCGGTTTTCGGCGCGGGTTGGGGCTTCACCGCCTCGGCCGGCTGTTTACGAGCCGGCGTGGGGGGGGCGGCATGCGCGACGGGATCGAGGACGTCGATCACCGCATGACCGTCGATCCGCATCTCCCGCAGTGCCGCACCCGCTGCCACCACAAGCTCCGCCCGCTCGGCTTTCGTCTGCAGGGATCGAACATTTGTCGGCGCATAGGCCGGTTTGCGCAGCACGGTGGCGGCGGGAAAGGCGATCGCGACGGTGTCGCCATCCCGGCTGAGTTTATAGGCGGTGCCCGGCACATCGAACACGATGCGGCCGAAACCGGGATGGTTGCCGACCCGCACGGCAATCTCGGTCGTTTCCTCGGCGTAAGCGGCCGCGCCTGCGATCGGGGCGAGGCAGAACAAAAGCGCGCGCGCGGCCCTTACAAAGTCTCGAACATTGGGGCCGCGAACATAGGGGCCGCCAACATTGGGGCCGCCAACCTTGGGGCCGCGTTGGGCCATATCAATCGAAACTCGCCATCAGCTTGTCGATATCGGATTGACCCATCGCCTGTTGCGGCAGTTGCGGGCCGTTCAGCAATTCTTCCTCCCGCGTGAGTTCGACCGGCGGCGGCGTCGGCAGACCGGCGGTCTTGGGACCGAAGGTGGCGATGATGCGGGCGACCTTGTCTTCGATGGTTTTCAAGGTGCCAACGACTTTTGTGATGCGCTGGCCGGTGATGTCCTGAAAACTACAGGCCTCGTAAATTCGGGTCGTTGCTTCCTGCAACTTATCGGCTGCTTCGCCGCTGACGGTACCGGCGACGATGTCCAGGGTTTCGCAACTTTCCAGAATCGCATCGGTCGCCGATGCGGTATGCGCCACGATCGCATCGAGTTCGTCGGTCGCGAAGGGGATGTGACAACCATTGATGTCGTCCACCTTCAACGCAGCAATCTCGATCTTGGCATTGGCGATGGTGCGGCCGAGTTCCTCGACCTCCAGCAGCAATGCGGTGTCGTGGACGGTCAGATTTTCGCTCATTGCGGTCAGCACGGCACGTACGACCTCCGTAAATATTTCGGGTTCGGTGGCGGGCCGTCTGGCGCGTATTTCCGCCAACCGTTCCGATAACAGGATATCCTTGCCTTCGAACGAATCAGGCATGCCCGAGGACCTTTTCGATTTTGTCTTTCAGGGTCTCGGCGTTGAAGGGCTTGACGATATAGTTCGATACGCCGGCCGCCTTGGCCGCCACCACGTTTTCGGTCTTGCTTTCCGCCGTGATCATAATGAAGGGCGTCTGCTTCAACCGCCCGTCCGCCCGCACTTCCTGCAGCAGTTGCAAACCCGTCATCGGCGCCATGTTCCAGTCGCTGATCACCAGGCCGAAATTGCCGGTGCGCAGCTTGGACAACGCCTCGGCCCCATCGGATGCTTCTTCGACGTTGTTGAATTCGATCTGCTTCAACAAGTTGCGGATGATGCGCAACATGGTCTTGTAGTCGTCAACGATGAGCACATTCATGGATTTGTCGATTGCCATGGGGGGAGTGTCCTTTCAGCTTTTGATTGGGGGTTCGGTTTTCGGGTGTTCGGCGGCGGCGTCCGGCCGGCCTTTGGACTTCGCCAGTTGGGCGGTCAGATCGCGCGCTTTGTCCGGTGCCATCGCGGCCAGGATCGGGGCGGCTTTGGTTTCTTTCATGTGCACAATCAACGGCAGCAACACCGACATCGTCAAATCGTTGAAAATCGCCGCCGCGTCGCGCGGTTTCATGGTTTCGTAAAGTTTCGCCAAACTCTGCCAGTTGGCTTCCTCCTTCTGTTGTCGGGCCGCATCCAACGACGCCAACTGCGACTGCAAGCCGCGCAGTTCCTGAACCCGAGCGGCGATTTTCTGTTCGGTGGCAGTCAGGACGGATTCGCGGGCCGCGACAGATGCGTCCCGGCGTTCGAGTTCCAGGCGACGCTGGCGCAGTTCCAGCAACACCGCGCGTTCGCTGTCGGGGATCGGCGGTGGGCCCACGGGAATCGGCGGCGTCGACGGGGTATCGTCCTTTTTCACCGCCGTCTCCGCCGTATTCCCATGCTCCGGCGGTTTGCCGTGCTCGGCCGGCTTCGCATGTTCCGGCGGCTTCGCATGTTCGGGCGGCTTCGCATGCTCCGCTGCGCTGGCCGTGGCGATCATCCCCATCGGCGAGGGATCGAACCACGACCGAACCAGCCACAAGGATTTGCTGCCGAGCAACGCAACCAGCGCGAGGATTGTCAGCGGCAGGAGCCGGGGGGCGGGAAAACGCAGCGTCATCGCGCCAGCCTCAGGGCCTGGAGCAGATCGCGTTCGGCCTGACTGCGGATGCGCGGGGCGCCGTCGTCGGCTTCGGCCATGGCCATCGCCGATGCCAATGTGGGTGCGGACGCGGAGGCGGCCAAGGGGCGACCCTGGCGCACCAATGTTTCCAACCGATCCGCCAGCCGTTCGCCACGTTCGCTCAAAAACGCCAGATCGTCCTTCAGCACCGCGCCGCTATCGATCCGCTGGGCGATCTCCCGGCCTGCCCCATCGGCGGCCTGGCGCAATCGGACGATGCTGGTTTCCGCCTGCGTCGTGCTCGCATTGAAACCCGCCACCAGCGCCTCCAACGCCACACGGTCGCGCTTCAGCACGCCCAGCGCACGTTCCAACCGCAGCGCGTGAAATAGCGTCGCCGTCAGCAAGCCGCTCAAACCGAGTTCGAGGATCCATTCCATGCCTGGCATTTTGCGCACGCCTTGGTTAACGAAGCGTTAACGGAATCAATTTCTTTCGTTTTGTTGTGCGCGCGGTACGTCGCGTTCGATGCGGACCGCGATACGGTTCTGGCGGCGGCCGACCCGGCCTTCGAACAGGCGGACGGACCCGCAACTGATCTGCACGGTCGATCCGGGCGTCGCGTTCAGCAGAATACGGGAACCCGGCACGAGATTGATGACATCGGACAGGCGGACGGTCTGCTCGTCCAACACGACTTCCAGTTCCACGTCGGTCAGCCAGAGTTCCTCGGCCAGATGGGTTTCCCAAATGGAATCGCGGCCGAATTTCTCACCCATGAATTGTTGCAGCAGCAGTTCGCGCACCGGCTCCAGCGTCGCATAGGGCAGCAGCAGCGCCAGGCTGCCGCCGCGATCTTCCATATCGATCCGCAACCGCGTGAGGATCGCGGCGTTCGACAGACGGCTGATCGTGGCGAAGCGGGGGTTCACCTCCAGCCGCTCGAACCGGAAGGTCACCGGGCAGATTGGATCGAAGCTGGCGGACAGATCGGCCAGCACGACGGTAATCAGCCGCTCCACCAGGTTGCGTTCGATCGTGGTATAGGGCCGGCCTTCGATCCGCATGGCCGCCGTGCCGCGCCGACCGCCCAGCAACACGTCGACGATCGAGTAGATCAACGCAGAATCGACCACCATCAGGCCGTAATTGTCCCACTCCTCGGCTTTGAACACGGCCAACATGGCGGGCAAGGGGATCGAATTCAGATAATCGCCGAACCGCAACGACAGGATATTGTCGATGCCGACTTCGACGTTGTCGGATGTGAAATTGCGCAGCGAGGTGGACATGATGCGCACGAGCCGGTCGTAGACGATCTCCAGCATCGGCAGGCGCTCGTAGGAAACGAGGCCGGAGCTGATGATGCGTTGCATGCCAGTGCGCGCGTCGCCCCCGGACGGGCCATCGTCGAAGCCCAGCAGGCTGTCGATTTCCGCCTGATTGAGGACGCGGGCCGGTTGGGTTGGGTCGGATTGGGCTTCGGCGTCGGTTTTGGCGCCCCAGGCGGCGGCGAGGTCTTCGTCGGATTGTTCTTCGCTGCCGCTCATTGGATCAACAACTGGGTAAACAGCACGTCCACGACTTTCGCCGGCTGCACGGCGACATTGGCGCGCGCGATCAACTCCTCCCGCAGACGATAGATGCCGGCGGAGCCACGCAGCTCGTCGGGCCGCATTTCCCGCAGATAGGTTTGGAACAGATCCAGCAAGCGGGGCATTGCCAGTTTGACCTTTTCCGCATCCTCGGCCTTGGTGATTTCCAGCCGCGATTGCAGCTTCAGGTAGGTCGGCCGGCGCGGGTCGCCATTCAGGTTGGCAACGATATCGGGCATATCGACGAACACCGGCACCGCCGGCTTGGCGGCTTCTTCGTGGTGTTCCCCGTGCTTCATCCCCAGCCATTCCGGCAGCAACCCGCTGAACCAAAGCCCAGCGCCGCCGAACAGCAGGAGGACAACGGGGGCGGCGATCAGGATCAGCTTCCGCTTGCCGGATTTCGCCGGCGGCGGATCGTCCGGGTTCGGTTTCGCTTTCGGGTCGGGCTTCGCGCTCATGCGGAGCAAGGTGACAGGGAGTGGTTAAGAAAAGGTTAAGGAAACCCCGTCCGGGCGGCATTTTTTGCCGACGCGGTCGATTTTGTCCGCTCCGAACCGGCCCCGCAAAATTGGCGCCGCTGCGATGCAACCCCAGAGAATGGCGGGATATCAGCGCATTAGGGCGGGGATCGGGCAAGGACAACACACAAGACGACGATGGCACGGTGCTTGCGACGGGGGGATGACCATTTCCCGGATTGCCTGCCATGGACCTGAATAGTTCGATCGCTGCCTCCCGCTTGGTGGCGCAGCAGCGCGCGATGGATGTCGCGGCCAACAACCTTGCGAATGCGAACACGCCCGGCTTCAAGCAGGAACGGGTGCAATTTGCCGACTGGATCAGCCGACAAAGCGGTCCCGATGTGCCGCGCGGCGGGGCGACGGTGAATTATGTGCAGGACCGAGCAACCTGGCGGGACCTGCAACCGGGGGCTTTGTCGCATACGGGCAATACCTACGATCTTGCGGTGACCGGGGATGGTTATTTCACCGTCGGCACGGCACGCGGCACCCGCTTGACCCGCGACGGGCGGTTCGGCCCGATGCCCGACGGCACGTTGGCCGACAGCAACGGCAATGCGGTGCTGGACGCTGCCGGCCAGCCGATCCGCATCCCGCCCAACGCCACAAGGGTCAGCATTACGGCCGATGGCTCGATCTCGGCCGACTCCGGCCCGATCGGCAAAATCGCCGTTGTGAAGCCGAACGATCCAGCGAAGTTGCAGGCCGAGGGGGGCACGCTGGCGAATGCCGCGACGGGCACGACCCCGGTTGCGTCGCCAGGCCTGGTGCAGGGCGCGTTGGAAGAATCGAACGTTCAGCCGGTGCTCGAACTGACCCGGATGTTGGCCGACGCGCGCGATTTCCAGTTCGTCAGCCAGTACATCCAGGAGGAATCGGACCGGCAACAAGGTGCGATCGACAAATTGCTACCGGCCAACGGCTAAGCGGAGAACCCAGCCATGCGTTCCCTCGATATCGCCGGCACCGGGATGCAGGCGCAGCAGACCAACGTCGAAGTGATTTCCAACAATATCGCCAACATGACGACAACCGGGTTCAAACGTCGGCGGGCGGAATTTCAGGACCTGATGTACCAAAACCTCCGCCGCGTTGGGGCCAGCAGTTCGGAAACCGGCAGCGTGCTGCCATCCGGTGCGCAGGTGGGGCTGGGGGTCAAAACCGCCGCGATCTACCGCATCAACGAACAGGGAAATTTGCAGCAGACCTCGAATTCCCTGGATATGGCGGTGCAGGGCAATGGGTATTTCCAGGTCACGATGCCCAGCGGCGAGACCGCTTATACGCGGGACGGCACCTTCGGCCTCGCCCCCGACGGCACGATCGTCACCGCCGACGGGCATCCGGTGCAGCCGGGTCTGCAAATCCCCGCCGCCGCTACCAGCGTCAGCGTCAATACGGCGGGGCAGGTGCAGGTCACGATTTCCGGTCAGACCGCGCCGCAAACGATCGGTCAGTTGCAACTCGCGGTTTTCCCGAACGAGGTCGGGTTGGACGCGCAGGGCGACAACTTGTTTCTGCAAACGGCGGCGTCGGGCGCGCCGGTGACCGGCAACCCCGCCACGGCCGGTTTCGGATCGGTCATGCAAGGGTTCATCGAGACCTCCAACGTCAACGTGGTGAGCGAAATCACCAATCTGATCACCGCTCAGCGGGCTTACGAGATGAACAGCCGGGTGATCACGACCAGCAACGACATGATGTCCACCTTGACCAACCTGCGGTGATGCCATGCGCGCCCTTGCCACAATCCTCTCGGTTGCCACCATCCTTTCCCCTGGCATCGCCGTGCCGGCGCAGGCCGCGACGCTGCGGTTTGCCACCACCTTGCAAAGCCCGGTCGTGCTGCTGCGCGATCTGTTCGACGATGCCGGGGCAGAGGGCGATCGCGTCCTCGGTCCCGGCCCGGCACCGGGCGGGCGCATCGTGGTGGAGGCGCCGCAACTGCGCGCCATCGCCCGCCAGTTCGACGTCGATTGGCGGCCGGCATCCTCGGCCGATCGCGCCGTCCTGGTGCGGCCGGGCCTGCCCCTGAGCCGGGAGCACGCGTTGCAAGTCGTGCGTGCCGCCCTGGTCGCGGCCGGCGCATCGCCGGATTGCGAGGTGGATCTGGCGCCCTTCGCACCCCCCTTGGTGCCGCCGAACGCGTCCGCCCGCCCGGTGGTATCGCAACTGGACTACGACAGTCGCGGCGGCCGCTTCAGCGCCCTGCTATCGGTCGCGGGGGAAGGCATGGAACCGATCGCCCTGCGCTTGAACGGGCAGGTGCGGGAAATGATCGACCTGCCGGTCGCCGCCGCAAGCATGCCGGCCGGGACCATCCTGGGGCCGGACGATGTGCACATGGCCCGCCTTGGCACCGCCAGCCTGCATGGGGAGGTGGTGCGCACATTGGATAAAGCTGTCGGGCTGCAACTCGGCCGTGCGGTGCAGGCCGGACAACCTTTGGCGCCCGGCGATCTGTCGCGGCCATTGATGGTCCGCCAGGGCATGCTGGTGCGGCTGCGTCTGGTCAGCGCCGGCCTGTCCGTCACCGGGCGCGCCGTCGCCCTCGGTTCGGCTGCCCAGGGCGAACGGGTGAAAGTCCGCAACCCCGGCTCGAAAATCGAGCTGGAGGGCATCGTCGTCGGACCGGAACTGGTGCAGATCGAACCCTCCGCCCAGCCCGGCGCGGTGCTCAATCGCGGGTCCACGGTGTTCGACCAATGAAACCCGCCCCGTTGAACCTGGCGCTGATCCTGGCGCTGCTGCTGACCGGCTGCGGCGCCCTGTCCCGATTGTCGGAGGTCGGGCGCGCCCCGGCGATGACCCCGTCGTCGGACCCGACCAAGGAAACCGGCTGGCGGCCGATCACCATGCCGATGCCGAAACTGGAAAACACCCCGAACGAGGCGAATGCGCTGTGGCGGCCGGGCTCGCGCGCCTTCTTCAAGGACCAGCGGGCCGCGCAGGTGGGCGATATCGTGACGGTGCTGGTGACGATGAACGACTCGGCCAACCTGTCGAACGCGACATCGGCCAATCGCACCGGGTCGGAATCGGCGGGGATGCCGAACGTATTCGGGATGGAGGCGCTGCTGCCGAAAACCATCGTCGATCCGGCGAAGCTGCTGACCACGAGTTCGTCGAATGCCAATACCGGCACGGGGCAGATCAAACGGGCGGAGGCCCTGACCCTCCGCCTTGCCGGCGTCGTTACCCAGGTGCTGCCGAACGGCAATCTGGTCGTGTCCGCCCGCCAGGAGGTCCGGGTGAACAGCGAATTGCGCGAATTGCAGGTGACCGGCGTCATCCGCCCGCAGGATATCGCATCCGACAACACCGTGCTGCACGATCGCATGGCCGAGGCGCGCATTGCCTACGGCGGGCGGGGTCAGTTGATGGATGTGCAGAACCCGCGCTGGGGTCAGCAGATCATGGATATCGTGCTGCCGTTCTGACGGGTCGCGCCCTCAGGCTGCGGCGGTAACCGCCGCATCGTCCTCGACCGGCAGCGGATACCAGTTGCGCGACACCACCCAATCCGGGCGCGGCGTCGGGCCGAGAACCGGTTTGTTGGCCACCGCGTTGCAAGAAACGTAGATGTGCCAACGATCCTCAGCCGACAGGTTGTGACCGGAGGCATGCAGCACGTTGCAATCGAACAACACCCCGGTGCCGGCGCGTCTGCGGCAGCCGAGTGACACGCGGCGCGTCCCCGCCTAAGGACGTCCCATGCCCTCGCCCGCCACCTTCCTCCGCCTCACCCTGCCATTGGCGGGGGTCAATGTTTTGAATCAGGGCTCCCGAGCGCTGCTGGCCACGATCGGCCCGGCTTTGGCGTTGGAGTTCGGGTTGTCGGCGACCGAGTTGGGCTTGCTGGCAGCAACCTTTTTCGCGTCCTACGCCCTGGCGCAGTTGCCGGCGGGATTGGGCATGGATCTGTTCGGCGTGCGGCGGGTGCAAGCGACCTTGGCCCTGGTCGCCGCTGCCGGCTTCATGCTCTGCGCCCTATCGACCAGCGCGATCGGCTTGGCGGTCGGCCGCTTCGTGACCGGGTTGGGGGTCGCGGTGGGGATGATCGCGATGCTGACCGTGCACACCCAGTGGCTGCCGCGCGATCGGGTGGCAGGGCGGACCGGGCTGGGGGTTTTCGTTGCGTCGTTCGGCGGGATGGCGGCGACCTTGCCGGCGCAACAACTTCTGCCCTTCGTCGGCTGGCGCGGGCTGTTTTGGGCGATGGCCGGGCTGGGGGTGCTGGTCTCCGGTTGGATTTTCCTCAGCGTGCCGGATCGCCCGGCCTCCATCGCCCCGAAACGCAGCTTGCGAGCGGAGGTGGTGGAATACTGGCGCATCGCCCGCCACCCCGCCTTCATTGCCATCGCGCCGGCGATCACGCTGCTATCGGGGTTGAACTTCACCTATGGCGGCTTGTGGGCCGGCCCCTGGTTGCGCGATGTCGGCGGCTACGAGGGCACGCTCCGCGCCACGCTGCTGCTGTGTTTCGCGCTTGGCATGACCCTCGGCAGCCTTTGCACCGGGCAGGCGGCATCGTTCCTGACCCGTCGCGGCTACGATGCGATGGTCGTGCCCAGTATCGGCATGGCGGGCCTGTGGCTGACGCAGGTTTTGCTGATCCTGAACCCCTGGCCCAACGCCATGGCGATCGGGGCGTGGTGGTTCCTGTTTGCGTTTGTCAGTTCGTCCGGCCCGGCGGCCTATGCGGCCCTGTCGCATCGGTTCCCGCCCGAGATCGCCGGCCGGGTCGGCACGCTGATCAATTTCAGCATGCTGCTGGTGGTATTCTTCCTGCAGAACGCGATCGGCTGGGTGCTGGATTTCTGGCCGCGCACGGCCCTTGGCGGTTGGAGCGCGGCGGGTTACGGCTGGGCGATGGGTATCACCGCAGCAGCGCAAGCCGCAGCGGTCGCCTGGATGCTGCTGCGCCGCCCGCGCGAACCCACCCCTTCGCGCAGGGCGCCGATATCGCCCTAGACCATGATCGTTTGAGGTTGCACGCGATCTCGGCGTTGGATCATGGTCTAAGCCTTTGTTTGAGAGGGTGATTCACGCCCGAGGTTGAAGTCAACCTCAGGCGATCACGCTCTAGCCGGGCATTTTCGGGAAGCTT
>JANXMB010000123.1 GCA_025354865.1 Acetobacteraceae bacterium
ACCGCCGCTGCGCGCGGCGGCTTCGGCGGCACTGGCGCCCTGAGCATTCAAGGCGGCATGGCCGGCGGCGCGGTGGCCAACGCCACCGGAACGGCGCAAGGCGTGGCGCGGGTTACGGCGCAAGCGACCGGCGGCAATGGCGGCAATGGCGCGGTGGGCGGTACCTCCGGCCAAGGCGGCGACGCCACCGCAACCGCCAGCGGATCGGGCGCCGCCGGCAGCACCATCCTGGCGTCGGCTGCGGGGGGATCGGGCGGTCTGGGCGCAATCTTCGCGGTGCAGGGCGTCGGCGGCAACGCCAACGCGACAGCCACAGGCGTCTCGACCGCGACCAATCCCGCCGCAATGGCCGAGGTCGTGACAGCCACCGCGACCGGCGGTTTAGGAGGCGCCGGTTTGGCGCGCGGCAACGCCACTGCCAACGCCACCGTCTCCGGAACCTGGGTACGCGCCAACGCGAACGTGCTCGGCGGGACGGACAATCTGGGGACAACGGCAGCGTCAGCAGGCGGCGCAGTCAGCGCGGCCACGGCAAGCACACAGGGAACCGGATCGGGCCGCATGACCGCCGTCAGCGCCGCGAACAGCCTCGGCCAGGCTGCCGCCGATTTCGCCTTCGCCGACAGCGAATACGCCGGCATGACGTTGGTGCCGACGGCGGGGTTCGTCGCCGGTTTGCTCGCCCAACCGGCCAACGCGACGATCGACGCTGCCATCGGTTCGGGCGATCCGCTGGCCACCTATCTGGCCTATGGCGTCGAAGGAGCAGGGAGCATCGTCGGTGCCGTCGGCGCACAAACGCTGACCAGTACCGAACAGTTCACGTTGCAAGCGTCGAGCCTCAGCGGGCATTTGATGGTCGGTCTGACCGGCGGACACGCAGCGGCGGGCGGGTTTTCCGCTGTCCACTTCACCGTCGTCGTGGGCGGTGTCGCCGTGGTCGATCGGACCTTCTCCGCCACCGCCGATGCGCAGGCCTATTTCACCGGCAACGTGCTGGACCTCGGCTTTTTCAACCAGATCGACGGCTTGCCGGTCGCCCTGTCCCTGGGCGTGACGACAGCCGGCGGCGTGGACGAAGGCTTCGGCGGCAGCTTCGTTCTGGCCACAACCGGGGGCAACAATCCCCCCATCGTGTCCGGTCCCGTCACCGCAGCAGCGACCGAGAACGGGGCGCCGGTCACGGCGGCGGCTCTGTCCAACTCGCACGACACCAATCCCGCCGCGATCCTGTCGGTGGCAGGCCTGCCGCCGGTTCTGCCGGCCGGTGTGACCTTCAACGCCGCAACCCAGAGCCTGACGCTCGATCCCACCAACATCGCCTACCGACATCTGTCGGCGGGGCAGACCCAACAAGTCGTGGTTGCCTACGATGTGACCGACGGGATTTCGCGTGCCCCAGCCTCGACCGTGTTCACAGTGACCGGGGTGAACGAGGCACCGGTCGTAAGCGGCACGCTGTCCGCCGCGTTCCAGGAGGGCGCAGCGGTCTATGCGTTCAACCCCCTGTCCAACGTGACGGACGTCGATAGCCTCGACGTATTGACCATCGCGACAGGTCCGCTACCGGCGGGGATACACCGTACAGCGACAGGCTTCACCTTCGACGCCGCCGATCCGGCATTCCGCAACATCGGCCTGGGCAAGCAAGTCACCGAAGTCTGGAACTACAGCGTGTCCGACGGTACGGTCTCCGTCGCCGACCAGATGACGTTCACCGTCACCGGGATCGAACATGCGCCGATCGTCGCCGGCCCGGTCGTTGGCGGAACGGTGTTGGAGACGGCCGCGCCGGTTTCGCTCAATCTGTTGGCCAACAGCAGCGATGTCGTGGCGGGCACCGTGCTCAACGTGGGCGGCCCGATTGCCGTCGTCGCCACGTCCGGTTCATGGGCCGCACCGATCGTCTACAGCGTGTCCGGCAACCGGCTGACCATCGACCCGACGCAGTTCGCGTCGCTGGCGGCCGGCAAGACCCTGGGTTTGACGGCCAGCTACCAGGTGACGGACGGCAACCCCGGCGGGTCGGTGGCCGCAACGGCAACCTTGTCGGTGCAGGGCGTGTATGCCGGCCCAACCGGGATCGCACTGGCGGACGCAACCGCATCGCTGGCCAAAGCGCAGGCGGGGGCGGGCATCAACTCCAAGGTCGCCTTGGCCACGATCGGTCAGGCCGGCGGTCTGGCGGCCGACAGCTACAGCTACGCACTCGGGGGAACCGGCGCCGGTTCCTTCAGCCTCGCCACTGCCGGCGGTGTCGCGACCTTGTCGAGCGGCAATGCCACGGTGGCCGGCGCGGCGAACGGTCGACTTTACGCACTGACCGTGACCGCGACCGACACAACAGCCGGTCTTGCCACCCCGGCGACGCCGATCGACGTGGTGGTGGGCCTGGGCCGAGGCGCCAATACCATCGACCTCGCCGGCCTGTCGGCAGCCGTGCTGCCGCAGACGCCGACGTTCATCTACGACCTCGGCGGGTCCGACACGATCGCCGGTACGGGCATGACGGGCGCGCTGTATTTCAATGGCGGCCAGGGCGCGGACATCATGACCGGCGGCAGCGGGGCGAATACCTACCTGTATGCCACCGCGTCGGACTCCTCCGCGAAATCGATGGATATCGTCACCAACTTCCATGCCAGGCTGGACGTGTTGGACTTCACTGGCCTGGGCACGAAGTTCGGCGCCGTCGTTGCACTCGCACCCGGTGCGACATCGCTGGCCGGCGGCTCGCTCGGCTGGCAGGTCAGCGGCAACAACACCTTCGTCTATGCCAACACCGGCGGGAACAGCCTGTCGCTCGCATCGGCCAACATGCAGATCGAGTTGCAGGGGATCGTTCCGCTGACCAATGCGAATTTCGCGCACCTCTGACGCCTACGAAAAGCGCTGGGGCCGATCGGCTCCAGCGCTCATCGACTTCCGATTCATTGCCACAATTTGGCCCAGCGCGCATGGTTCAACGCCGAAACTCTGATGGAGCGATTCGGTGAAAAAGCCCCTGCGCAAAGCTGTTCTGCCTGTTGCCGGCCTGGGCACACGCTTCCTGCCAGCCACCAAGGCAATGGCCAAGGAAATGCTCCCGGTTGTCGATAAACCCCTGATTCAATACGCTATCGAAGAAGCGCGCGCGGCTGGCATCGACCAATTCTGCATGGTCACCGGGCGCGGCAAAACGGCGTTGGTCGAACATTTCGACGTCGCGTTCGAACTGGAAGCCACGCTGCGCCAGCGCAACCGCGTCGAAGCCCTGGAACAACTGAAGGGCTCCCAGGTGGAACCCGGCTCGATGGTCACCGTCCGCCAGCAGGTGCCGCTCGGCCTGGGCCATGCCATCTGGTGCGCCCGCGCCTTCATCGGCGACGACCCCTTCGCCATCCTGCTGCCGGACGATCTCGTGCTGTCCGAAACCCCCTGCCTGAAACAACTGGCCGACGCCTACCGGGAAACCGGCGGCAACGTGGTCGCGGTGGTCGAAGTGCCGCGCGAACACACCAACCGCTACGGCATCCTGAAAACCGGCCACGACGACGGCCGCTTGGTCGAGGTTCAGGGCCTGGTCGAAAAACCCGCCCCCGCCGACGCGCCGTCCAACCTGTCGATCATCGGCCGCTACGTGCTGATGCCGGAAGTGATCGGGCACCTCGCGAAAATGGAACGCGGCGCCGGGAACGAGGTGCAGTTGACCGACGGCATGGCCCGTCTGATCGGCCACCAGCCCTTCCACGGTCTGCGCTACAAAGGCACCCGCTTCGACTGCGGCGACAAGGCCGGCTTCCTCGAAGCGCAGATTGCCTTTGCACTGGCCCGCCCCGATCTGGCAGACGCTGTGCGCGGCTTCCTGCACAAATACGTCTGACCGAGAGTTCTTATGATTTTTTCGCACCACTTCGACTCCACCATCCTGCGCGAGTACGACATTCGCGGGATCGTCGGCGAAACCCTGGGGGAGGCCGACGCCTTCGCCATCGGTCGTTGCTTCGGCAGCATCGTGGCGCGCGCCAGCGGCACATCCGTCGCGGTCGGTTACGACGGCCGGCTGTCCAGCCCGGCGCTGGAAACCGCGCTGGTCGCCGGCCTTCGCGCCAGTGGGATGGACGTACTGCGCATCGGCCGCGGACCGACGCCGATGCTGTACTACGTCGCCACCACCCACGAAACCGGCGGCGCGATCATGATCACCGGCAGCCATAACCCAGCCAATTACAACGGCTTCAAGATGATGCTCGGCAAAAAGCCGTTCTTCGGAACCCATATCCGCGACCTCGGCATTATGGCCGCAGCAGGCGATACGGTGGCCGAGACAACCGGCAGCGCCCGCTCGATCGACATCGCCGAGGCCTATCTGAACCGGCTGGTCCAGGATTGGGACGGCGGCGATCGTGCGCTGAAAGTCGTGTGGGACAACGGCAACGGCGCGGCGGGCGATGTGCTGAACGAGCTGGTCAAGCGACTGCCCGGTCAGCACACCGTCCTGAACGGAACCATCGACGGCACCTTCCCGGCGCATCACCCCGACCCGACCGTGCCGGCCAATCTCCAACAACTCATCGCCGAGGTGCACGCACAAAAAGCCGATATCGGCATCGCATTCGACGGCGACGCCGACCGGATCGGGCTGGTCGACGATACCGGCGCGATCATGTTCGGCGATCAACTGATGGTCGTGCTGGCCCGCGACGTGCTGCGCACCCACCCCGGCGCGACGATCATCGCCGATGTGAAGGCCAGTCAGGTCCTGTTCGATGAGATCGGCAAGGCCGGCGGCACGCCGATGATGTGGAAAACCGGCCATTCGCTGATCAAGTCGAAGATGGCCGAAACCGGCTCCCCTTTGGCAGGCGAGATGTCGGGGCACATCTTCTTCGCCGATAAATGGTACGGGTTCGACGACGCGCTGTATGCTGGGGTCCGCACCCTCGGGATCGTCGCCCGCCTGGGCGCGACCAAATTGTCCGATGTCCGGCAGGCTCTGCCGCAGGTCATCAACACCCCCGAATTGCGCTTCGACTGCGACGATCGCCGCAAATTCGGGGTCGTGCAGGAAGTCGCCGAACGCCTGAAGGCAGCAGGGGCGACGGTGTCGGAAACCGATGGGGTGCGGGTGCTGACCGACGATGGCTGGTGGCTCCTGCGATCGTCCAACACCCAGGCCGTCCTCGTTGCTCGTTGCGAGGCATCCTCGGACGCCGGGCTCGACCGGTTGAAAGCCGCTTTGGTCGCCCAATTGGCCGCTTCCGGACTGGCCGCACCGGATTTCTCCGGCGCAAACGCGGGCCACTGATCGCCGATCTATCTCCCGATCTATCTCCCGATCCATCTCCCTCTGGCAAACCAACCCGCCGACGCGTTATGACAGGACGCTCGGTTCGGTTGTGTCCCACCCGTCCCGGCAGGAGAGCGGAATGAGCGACTCGGCGACCGCCGAACCAACCATCGGCGCGCTGGAACAGGGGCTGCATGCCGCCCAGGCGCTGCTTGCGGCCGGAAACCTCGAAGGCGCCCTCACGCTGTTCGCCGAACTGCGCGAACGCTTCGCGACCGCGTACGAACCCTTTCAGCGCGCGGCCTTTGCCCTCATGGAAGCCGCCCGCCTCGACGAAGCCGAAGCCCTGTTGACGCGCGCCAGACAGCACTTCCCCGACATTGCCGCCCTGGCGATCGATCACGCCTGGATCGCCCATCGTCGCCACGCGATCGCCGAGGCCGTTGCCCGCTGGGACGCCGTGCGCCGCGCCTTTCCCGACCATCCCGGCGGTTATGTCGGCGCCGCCGTCACCCTGCGGGAGGCCGGGCAACTCGACGCTGCGGACACCCTGCTCACCCAAGCCGAGGGCTTGTTTCCCAACGAACTCTCTATGCTGGTGGAACGCGCCTGGATGGCGAATGCCCGGCGCGACCTGCCGGCCGCCATCGAACGCTGGGCCGATGTCCGGCGCCGCATGCCCGACTTCTGGCTCGGCTACACCGGCGGCGGCACGGCGCTGCGCGATGCGCACAGGCTCGACGAAGCGGATGCCGTGCTACAGGAAGCCACCGCGCGCTTCCCGGACGCGCCGCAGCCGTCGATCGAATACGCCCAATTGGCGGTGGTCCGGCGGGATTGGCCGGAAGCCCATCGTCGCTGGCAGAAGGTGGCCGAACATTTCCCCGATCGCTTCGATGCCTACACCGGGCAGGCCCAGGCATTGCGCGAAATGCACCGCCTGCCGGACGCGGAAACCGCCTTGCGGCAGGCAGCCGAGCGTTTCCCGCAGCGTGTCGAAATCCTGATCGAACTGGCGTGGAGCGTCACCCATCAAAACCGGTTCCCCGAGGCGATCGGCCTATGGGAAACCATCCGCACCCGCTTCCCCGATCATGTCGGCGGCTACAACGGCGGCGCGGTCGCCTTGGCCAATGCCGGACAGTTGGACACGGCATCCGAACTGCTGACCCTTGCCATGGGGCGCTTCCCCGACCACCCCGGCCCGCCGCTGGAAGGCGGCTGGATCGCCTTCGGCATCGGCAATTTCACCGAGGCGGAGCGCGTTTTCCGCTGGGTCGCCGACCGCTTTCCCGATCAGCCCGTGGCGCAGTTGGGATTGGGCCGAGCACTGCGGGCGCAAAACCGTTCGCTGGAGGCGGAGACGGTGTTGCGAAACGCGCTGGAGCGATTCCCTGCGTTCGCGCTGCTCGCCGGCGAATTGGCCGATCTGACCGGAATCCCCGCCCCTTCTCCCCCAGCGGCGGACCCGGCGCCCGCCGCCGCGCCGCTGCTGATCGGCGCAGCGGGGCCGGCCCCGATACGCACCGGCCCCTTGCGCATCGCGGTCACCGGGTTCCATTTATCCAACCAAATCGTGCAAATCCTGGCCCGGCTGGCACCGCTGCGGGGCAAGTTGCAGGTCGAGCGGCTGGACGTCGGCAGCAGCGTCGAAGCCATCCGCGAACGCCTGCCCGCCGGCTGGCTGGAAGGCGCCGATGTCTACTTCGAAGAGACGATGGTCGGCAGCACCCAGGTCAAAACCGGCCTGCGCGGGTGCCTCCCCGACCGCTGCACGATCCGCACATTCGCCACCAGCGGCTGTCATTCGCTCTGGCCGTTCCGCGGCCGCGACGAACGGCTGGTGCCGGAACCGCCGACCTACAATGGCGGTCGCTACAGCCACACCGACCCCGTCGCCGCCTCCCTGGCCGGCACGGCGCTGACCGACGACGCCCTGTTCGATGCCTATCTGGCACTGACCGAGGATCCCGCCTTCGACCTCGACCGCGGATATGCCAACGATCTCGCACAATGGCAGCGCGACGACGCCGCCTGCGACGTCAAGTTGGCGGACTTCATCGATGCCCGATTCCGCAACGAACGCCTGTTCGCCACCCCGCACGAGCGCATGACGCCGATCGTGCGGGAAATCGTGCGGCAGTTGCTGGAAACCCCGGAAATCGCCGCTTTGGCCGATCCCGTTGCGGTGCAGGACGCGATGGACCGCCTGCTGCTGGACTGGCGCGCATCCCACCAGGGCTTGCCGGTGCATCCCCGGGTTGGCCGGCATTTCGACCTGCAATGGTGGTCGCCGGACATGCGCTACCGCATGCTGGGCAACGACTTCACCTTCCGCGATTACCTGATCCGCTACATCCGTTGGAGCCCCTGGCTGCCATGAATACAACCGCAGGCAGCACCAAACCCGCCATCCTGATCTATGGCAATTGCCAGGGCGAACACGTCGGCCACGTCGCGCAATACCTGCCCGGCCTGCGCGAGAAATTCGACGTCAAGGTCATCGCCCTCCATGTCGTGACCGCACCCGATTGGGACACCCTGTACGACGAAGCCTTCTTCGCCAACGTCGCGGTGGTCTGGAACCAAGTCGAAAGCGGCGAACCCACCGCCCATCGCAAGATATTCGAAAGCCGCATCCCACCAGGCTGCCAGGTGGTCAAATATCCGCCGCTGAGCATCCTGTGTCTCTGGCCGTTTTCCGGCGCCGATCCCCGTCAGGCCGTCCGAACCGAGGATTTCTACCCCTGGCCCGACTCGATCGCCGCGTCTCTGGCCAACGAAGACCTATCCGACGACGCGCTGTTCGACCGTTACATGCAGCTCAGCACCGAGAAGATGCCCAATATCAACCGAAGGTTGCGGATCGACGGCATCCGCGGCAAAGCCACCGACGCCCTGGCCGACATCCCGATCTGGGACTGGGTCGAGGCCAATTTCCGCGACCGCCGGCTGTTTCACACCTCCAGCCACCTCACCGGCCTCCCGACCGGCCATCTCCTCAAGGCGCTTATCGCTCGGACCGAGGGCCTGACGGCGGCCGAGATCCTGCGGGCGCGACAGGAAACCGACTTCCTGCTGCGGCATTATCGCGGCCAGGATGTGGAAATGGTACCGGTACACCCATTAGTTGCTGAACAACTCGACCTTTCATGGTATAACCCCGATCAACGCTACCGTTGGCATGGGCACGAATGGACCTTCCGCGACTACATCCTGAAATACATCCGCTGGGAACCCTACCTGCGGTAAAGCGCAGCTATGCCGCTTCGACCAAGCGGCACAGATGACCGTCCTCCACTGGCTGCCCGCTATCGAGGACTGGCGCGAACGCTTGCGCAACCTCGGGAACGACCCCGCCACTGTCTGGGACCCCGCCACTGTCTGGGACAAAGCCGTCGCCCTCGCGCAGGCTCGGATCGATTTCGTTCTGACCAACAGTCTCGACCAGGCCGTGCGCCGCTTATTCCCGTCCCCTCCCGCAGGTCTCGCAACCGTTCCGGTGCGGCTCGCGGTCCTGGGGTCGGCCACGTTGACCCATCTGCTGCCCGCAATCCGGGTTGCAGGGCTGCGGCGCGGCATTTGGATCGACACCTACGAAGCGGATTACGGGCAATACTGGCAGGCGCTGGCCGATCCCGCCTCCGCGCTGCATGCGTTCCAACCGACTGCCATCCTGCTGGCGCTCGACGCTTATCACCTGACCGCCGGCGTCGCGGCAGACATGCAACCGGCCGAGGCCGACGCCGCATTGGCGGACATCCTGGCCCATATCCGCGCCACCTGGGCCTTGGCACGCGACGCCTTCCACTGCCCCATCATTCAACAGGCCGCCCTGCCGGTGCATCTCCCCGTCCTCGGTCAGAACGAACACCGACTGCCGGGTTCCCGAGCGGCATTTCTGCAAAAAGCGAGTGCGGAAATGCGGCGGATGGCGGACGAGGATGGCGTCGATATCCTCGCGATCGACGAATGCGCCGCGCAAGCGGGGATGAAGGCCTGGCATAATGTCGGATTGTGGCACCGAGCGAAGCAGGAAATCGCGCCGGCGGCCGGACCGATGTATGGCGAATGTGTCGGCCGGTGGCTCGCCGCACGGCAAGGGCGATCTTTCAAATGCCTGGTGCTGGACCTCGACAACACCGTCTGGGGCGGCACGATCGGCGACGACGGGATGGAAGGCATCGCGATCGGCCAGGGCAGCCCCTTGGGGGAGGCGTTCACCGCGTTCCAACAATACTGCCGCGCACTCGCGGGGCGAGGGGTCGTCCTGGCCGTCTGCTCCAAGAACGACGAAAGCAACGCGATCGAGCCCTTCGACAAACATCCCGACATGGTTCTGCGCCGATCCGACATCGCCTGCTTCGTGGCCAACTGGTCGGACAAACCCGGCAACATCCGGGCGATCGCGGCGGAATTGAACCTCGGGCTGGATGCCATGGTGTTCATCGACGACAACCCTTTCGAGCGCGATCTGGTCCGCCGCGAACTGCCTATGGTCGCAGTGCCGGAGGTTTCGGACGACCCCGTCGATTACCCGATCGCCCTGGCCGATGCCGGCTATTTCGAGGGTCTGTCAATCACCGCCGAGGACCGCACGCGCAACGCCCAATACCAGGGGAACAAAGCCCGCGAGACGCTGAAGGCCTCGACCACCGACCTGCCCGCCTATCTACGCAGCCTGGAAATGACCCTGAGCGTGCGGGCTTTCGATCGCCTGGGGTTGCAGCGCATCGTCCAGCTTGTCAATAAATCGAACCAATTCAACCTGACCACGCGCCGCTACACCGATGACGACGTGCTGGCCGTCATGGCCGATCCCGCTGCGTTCGGCCTGCAACTGCGGCTGCTGGACCGCTTCGGCGACAACGGCACGATCGCCATCGTCGTCGGGCGCTTGCAACCGAACAACGATCTGGCGATCGACACTTGGCTCATGAGTTGCCGGGTGCTG
Organism: Acetobacteraceae bacterium; assembly: GCA_025354865.1. Lineage (GTDB taxonomy): Bacteria > Pseudomonadota > Alphaproteobacteria > Acetobacterales > Acetobacteraceae > Rhodopila. The sequence goes on from JANXMB010000123.1 coordinate 10,224, forward strand.
GGGCGGCAGGTCGAGCAGACCACCCTGAACCTGATCGCCGAACGCGCCCGTATGGTGGGCGCGACTCGGCTGATCGGGGAGTACATCCCGAGCCGAAAGAACGGCATGGTGCGGGACCATTATGAAAAACTGGGTTTTGTCGCCATGGCCGCAACCAACGACGGCAGCAGTCTCTGGTGCCTCGATCTGGCCACGTTCGCGCCGCCCGCCACATTCATTGCGATAACCAAGGACCCGATCGATGGCACAAGAAGCCGATGTGTATAACGACTTGCGCGAGATCTTCGCCGACATATTCGGCCGCGACGATATCGCTCTGGCCCCCGATCTGACGGCGCGCGGGGTGGAGGGCTGGGACTCCTTCAAACAGATAGAACTCGTCATGGCATCCGAGGAGAAATGGCGGATCCGCTTCAACACCCGCGAACTCGACGGCTTGCAGGCGGTGGGCGATTTGGTGCAGATGATCGTGGCGAAGACCGGCGGATGACGGTCCGTCGCCCGCGCGCCCTTAGCTCAGTTGGATAGAGCAACAGCCTTCTAAGCTGTGGGTCGGTGGTTCGAATCCACCAGGGCGCGCCAGATTTCGCCCACCATCCGCAACGGGAGACCCAGACATGGACGCGCTCGATCTTTTGCTGACCCGCGAATCGGCCCTCAAGCTCGATGCGCCCGGCCCCGACCAGGCCGACTTCGACGCCATGTTTCAAAGCGCGGTGCGCACCCCCGATCACGGCCGCCTGCGCCCCTGGCGCTTCATCGTCATCGACAGTGATCGCCGTGCGGCCTTCGGGGAATTGATGGCGCAATCCCTGCTGCGCCGCCGACCCGACGCCGAACCGGGCTTGCTCGATCGCGAACGCGGCAAGGCCATGCGCGCGCCGACGATCGTCGTGACCGCCGCCAAGGTGGACAAAACCCATAAAATCGCGCCGTTCGAGCAGATCGCCTCGGCCGCCGCCGCGACCCAAACCATCGTCCTCGCAGCCAATGCGCGCGGGTTCGGCGCGATGTGGAAGACCGGCGACGCCGCCTACGATCCGGCGGTGAAAGCGGCGTTCGGCCTGACAGCGGACGACGAAATCATGGGCTTTGTCTACATCGGCACCGATGTCGGCGGCACCTCCCCCATTCCCCGGCCGGACGCGGCGAAATTCGTCTCGATATGGCAGGGGTAACCAACCCCGCGCACAGACCGCTCTACCGCCAGCGGCGATGGAACCATAGATATTGGCCGGGATTTTCCCGCACCCAACGCTCGATCGTATCGGTGATCGCCTGGGTGGCGGCTTGAATGTCAATCTGGCCGGCGGCATCGCGCGGTAGCTCGAACGGGCCTTCCGCCATGATCCGGAAGCGGCGATCCGGCAGCCGGACGACCCGCACGCCCACCACCGGGCAATCGAACCGCCGCGCCAAACGGGCGATCGAGGGGTTCGCTTTGCAGCGGCGGCCGAAGAAAACAACGTCTACGCCGCGGGAGAAATGCTGATCCACGAGCATGCCAAGATGCTCGCCTCGGTCCAGCGCGGCAGCCATTTCCAACGCCGCCTGCGCCCGGGTCCGGATCAATCGGCCCATCAGCGGTGCTCGGATACGCGTTATCTCGCGGGCGACCGCCTTGTTGTTGGGCATCCGATACACGACCGCCGAGGGCAAGCCATGCGCCGCCGCCGCGATTGCCGGCAACTCCCAATTCGCCAGGTGGGAGGCGAAACACAAAGCCGGTTTGCCGTCGTCGCGCAGTTGCTCGAACATCGCGGCGTCGTCGGTCAGGATGCGGCCGTTGTTGGGGTGCGCCGGATCGAAATCCCAAATCCGAGCCATATGGACGTATTCGCCGACGACGCGCCCGAGATTGTCCCAGGCGTCCCGTAACGTGGCCTCGATCCAGATGGCGTCCTTATCCGGAAAGGCGGCGCGCAGATTGGCCTGACCGATACGATGTGTCGGCGTCCAAGGCCCGATCCGCCGCGCGACCGCACCGCAGAAATCGGCGCTACGATCGGGGTTCGCCCGGCGCAACAGGCCGAAAATCCATTTGACCGCGCGGCCGAGGATGCGTTCCCCATACAAGGCCAATTGCCGGCGCATGCGGCTAACGACGCTCGACAGGGCGAGGCTTCACAACGCGACCAGGATTTTACCGAACACATCCCGGTGTGCCAATCGTTCCACCCCCGCTCGGAATTCGTCCAACCGATAGACGGTATCGACGACCGGCGTCACACCCGCCGCGATCCGGTCCAATCCGCGCGCGACGGCGGACATGGGGGAACCGAATGACCCGATTATTCTGTATTGCTGCTGGAACAACTGCATCAGATTGAGGTTGCCGGTCGGCCCGGACGTCGCACCGCAGGTGACCAGCCGCCCGCCGCGTTTCATCGACAGCAGTGAGCCTTGCCACGTATCGGCGCCGACATGTTCGAACACCACGTCCACGCCTTTCCGCCCGGTCAGCTTGCGCACCACGCCTTCGAACCGATCCTTGCGGTAGTTGATGACATGATCGGCCCCCAGGGCTTGCACCCGAGCGCATTTTTCGTCGGAACCGGCGGTGGCGATGACGGTGCAGCCGATGGATTTGGCGATTTTGACGGCGATCGTGCCGATGCCGGACCCGCCGGCGTGCACCAGCACCGTCTCCCCAGGTTCGAGTTGGGCGTTGTCGAACAGCATGTGTTCGACGGTGGAATAGGCGACTGCCATACAGGACGCATCTTCCATCGCGACGCCATCGGGGATTTTCACGACCAGACGGGCGGGATGGTTGGTGATGTCCTGGGCGAAGCCATCGACGTGGAAGCCGCGCACGCCGCCCACGTTCTCGCACAGATTGTCGCGCCCCCGCAGGCACGCTTTGCAGGTGCCGCAAGTCAGCGCGGAGAACGGCACCACCCGATCGCCGGGCACCACATTGGCGACGCCGGCACCGACCGCCAGCACCTCGGCCGAGGCCTCAGCGCCGACCGACAGCGGATATTGGCGCTTGGCGAAGGCCATGCCGCGCAGGCCCCAGACGTCGATATGGTTCAATCCGACGAAACGGATGCGCAGTTGCACGTACCCCTCGGCCGGAGGGGGGGGCGGTTCGACCTCGGACAGGGTCAATTCGCGGTCGGCAGTCAGTTGTAAGGCGCGCATAAGCGGCCTTCTACACCGTCATCGCGGTTTCCACATCCCCAATGCCGGCGAAGGCGACATGGATGCGATCGCCCGGCGCAATCGGGAACTGCCGCGTGAACGACCCCGTCATCACGATATCCCCCGCGCGGATATGCCGCCCGTGCTCCGCCAGCTTCTTCGCCAGCCATACGATGGAGTGCAGCGGATTGCCCAAAACGGCCCGCCCGAAGCCGCGCCCGGCCTCCTGGCCATTGACGGTCACGATCGCCTCGATATTTTCCAGATCGGCCGGCAGCGCCACCGGGGCGCCCCGCACGACGGTTTTTTGCTGCGCGTTGTCGGCGAGCGCAAGCGCCAGCTGCGCGGTGAACGGCCCCCGCGTCTCGATGATTTCCAACGACGGGTAGACCGCATCGACAGCCGCCCGAGCGGCATCGAGGTCGATTTGGGCGGGCAGATCGTGGGCGATTCGCATGCAGAGTTCGTTCTCGAAACCGGGCTGCAGAAGATCGCCGGGTGCGAACACATGGCCGGAGGGCACGGTATCGAGGATGCAGCCGAACACCGGCTCATGCACCGCGAATTGCTGTTGGATCGCGACCGAGGTCAGCCCGACCTTCCAGCCGATCAGTTTCTCCCCGGCGGCGACGCGGCGATCGATCATGGCAAGCTGAACATCGTAAGCCTGCGCGATCGAGAGCTTGTCGAAATAAGCGGCGGGGAAGAATTCGCCACGCTGGCGGGCCGTCCAGAAATCGTCGATCGTGTCCATCGGCTGTGTCTCCATCGCATGCGCGCAACTGGCGCCAATTCGTCAGGCGCGCGGCACCCCAGCCGAGGCGGTCAATCCGCCATCCACCGGAATATACGCCCCATTCACATAGCTTGCCGCGCGACTGGCCAGAAAGGCAACGACGGCGGCGATTTCCTTCGGTTGCGCGAACCGGCCGGCGGGAATGCGGGTTTCGGTCGGCTTCCGGTAGTCGGCGAAGGGCGCCATCATAGCGGTATCGACAAAGCCGGGCGCGACATAGTTGACGGTCACGCCGCGTCGCGCACTCTCGATCGCGAGGGTCTTTGCGTAGGCCAACAGCGCCGCCTTCGACGCTGCATAGGCGGCGTTGCCCTGGCTGGCGAGTTGCCCGATCACCGACCCGATCGCCACGATACGACCGTAGCGGGCGCGCATCATAGGGCGCACAACGGCGCGGGCGATGCGTGCGAACGCGAGGTAGTTGACCTGCATCACCGCCTCGGCCTTGTCCTGGTCCATCGTCGCGGCCAGCGAGTCGTAGGTTGTGCCGCCAACCTGCACCATCGCATCCCAGGCCGGGGCGTCGTCCTGCGCGAGGGCGAACGCCTCCACCGCAGCGCGATCCGCCAGATCCAGGCCGATACCGCAGATCGAGGCATCGAACGCCCCCGCGTCGGTCCGATACGTATAAGTAACAGCAAACCCCTGCTCGGCCAGCGTTTCCACCACCGCCGCCCCGATCCCCCGGCGCCCCCCGATCACCAGGGCGCGAGGCTGCGTCACGTCGGCGCGCCGATCACCACGCAGACATTCTGCCCGCCGAACCCGAAGGAGTTCGAAATCGCGTGCGACACCTGCGCCGCACGGGCGACATTGGGCACGCAGTCGATCGGCAAGGCGGGGTCGGGCGTGTCGTAGTTGATCGTCGGCGGCAGCACGCCGCGGTTCAGCGACAGCACAGTGAAGATCGCCTCGATCGCCCCGGCCGCAGTCAGCGTGTGCCCGATCATCGATTTGTTGGACGAGATGGGGATCGACGACGCCCGCTCGCCGAACACGGCCTGAACGCCGACCCATTCCATCTTGTCGTTCTCGGGCGTGCTGGTGCCGTGGGCGTTGATGTAGCCGATGTCCTCGGGCACCAACCCCGCGTCGGCCAGCGCATTGCGCATGCAGGCAACGATCGGCTTGCCGTCCGGCGACGACCGGGTGCGATGGAACCCGTCCGCCGCCTCCCCGCAGCCTTCGACGACGCCCAGGATGGTTGCGCCGCGCGCCTTGGCATGCGCCGCGCTTTCCAGCACCAAAGCGCCGGCCCCCTCGGCCATGATGAACCCTTCCCGGTCCTTGGAAAACGGACGGGATGCCTTGGTCGGATCGTCGTTGCGGGTCGAGAGCGCCGACAGCAGCGAAAACCGGATCAGGCTTTCGGGGTTCACCGAGGCATCGGTGCCGACGACCAAAGCGGCCTCGGCCTCCCCCCGGCGGATGGCTTCGACGCCGAGTTGGATGGCGGTACCGCCCGACGCGCAAGCGGTGGATGTCGCGATCGGGGACCCCCTGGTGCCAAACCGCGCCGCAAGGTTTTCGCCGACGGAGGCGAACAGGAAGCGGCGATAGACGGCGCGGTTGTCGTTCGCACCGGCGGCGCGCAGCAGATCGGCATAGGCCAAGGTATCGCCGGCCTGCGACGCCTCGGCCAAGGCGCGGCGCTGCGGCCATTCCAGTTCGACCGGCGGCAGTGCCAGGAACAAGGGGCCAGGGAAGGCGCCACCGACACCGAGGTTGGCGGTGCCGAGCGCTTCCTCCACCACGAGTTCGGCGAGGCGTTCGGACAAAGCGGGGGCGGACATTTCCTCGACCGGGACGAAATCGACAGTGCCGGCGATCGCGGTCTTCATGTTGGCGACCGAAAACCGGGAGATCCGGGCGATCCCCGACTTCCCAGCGGTCAGCGCGGCCCAGTTTGCCTCGACGCCCTGGCCGAGGGATGTGACCAAGCCGATGCCGGTAACGACGATGACCGGGCGGCCCTGACGATCTGTATCCTGCATCGCTGCCCCCTTATGCCGCCGTCACGTGGGCCAGCGCTTCGCCGCGCCAATGCCCCCAGGAGGTCACCAGCACATCCTTCAGCGGCGCATCCATCGGCGCTTCCGCCGGTTCGAGCGGGGCGAACAGCTTGCCGCGCGAAATCGCGATCGCGGCCAAAGCGATATTGGCGATGAACGACGGTTCCAGGCTGTGCCCCAAAGCGGTCGCGCCGGCCCGCACCGGCAACCCGAGATCGCGGAGAAACGTCTGTTCCTCCTGCGTTGGCGCGGCAACACCCGAAGCGCCAGAGATCGCAGCGGTCGAAGCCTGCGCGAAACTCGTGCCCAAGGCGGCGATCTGACGGCAGGCGTTGGCGGTCGCGTCGCCCGGCCGGCGACCGCAACGATCGGTGGCCACCGCCGCAATCCGCGCCAACCCCGTCGCCCCCCGCGCCGCCGCATGCGCTCGGCTTTCGATCGTCAGGAAACACCCGACGGAGCCGAGGATCAACCCGCCCCCTTGCTCCTGCCGCGCCCAGACCCCGGCGAAGGGTTTTTTCCACAAGGCCCGGCCCATTTCGTACTGCAACGGCCCATCCGGGCGCTGCGCGTTGTAGGACCCGCCGACCAGGAACATATCCCCCTGCCCTGCCCCGATGCGAGCGCAGGCAATGCGAATGGCATCGGTGCCGGACGATTCCTCCCCCATGAAAGTCCGCGACGATCCGACCACCCCGTGCACGAGGGAGATATTGCCCGCCAGCAGATTGGACAATTGCGCCAGGAACAGGGTCGGGCGGAGGTCGCTCAGCAGATGTTCGTTCAGATACGCAGCGGGATCGGCGGCCTTGGGCAGGCCGGTCAGGATCGCCTCATCCGTCGCGTAATCGCGTTCGCCGCCACCGGCCGCCACGATCATGTGCATCTGCGCCAGCAACTCGGCGTTGCCCTTGACCCCGGCCGCTTCCAACGCGGCCCCGGCGGCGTAGGTGCCGAAGCGCTGCCACGGCTCCATCTGCCGCTGTTCCCGCTTCGATATATGCTTGTCCAACGCCAGCGCGGTCATCGGATGCACCGGGAAGCCGGGGAAGGCGGTGTCGTCGATTTTCGGCGAGAACGCGTTCAACGCATCCCAATGCGCGTCCACACCTTCGCCGAGGCAGGAAATCAGGCCGATCCCGGTGACGATGGCGTCGCGGTCATGCATGGGCGAAATATTCCTCGGCGACGCCGATGCGTCGGGCTGTCTCCAGCATTTGGCCACGCAACGTATCGTTCGGGAAGGGCACGACGCGGTAGCGGATTTCCGCATCGCAGACCTTCTTGCCACCGGACGCAATGCTGCCTTCGACGACCGCGTAGCCGGACCCGTCGTGGATCAACCGCGCGGTAGTTTCCAGCCGCTGCCCGGGGGAGACAAAGCTGCGCATCTTCGCCTTTTCCACCTGCAACAGGAACGGCATCGCGGCAAAGCGCAGCGTCGCCAGCACCAGCCAGCCGCCGGTCTGGGCGATGGTTTCGATCATCAGCACGCCGGGCAGGATCGGGTGGCCGGGAAAATGCCCCTCGAAAATGGGGCTCTGCTCGGGGACATCGCCCTCCATCCGGATGATGCGCCCGGCCGGATCGAGGTCCAGGATCCGGTCCACCATCTGGAAGTATTCGAGGCGCATGGGATCAGCCGGACTTCGCCGCCACCAGCGCGTCGATGTGGCGGCAGAGGTTGCCGAGCACGAAATACTCGTCGGTGGTGGCTTTGCCGTCGTTCACTTCCTGGGTCCACTGTTCCATCGGCATCTTGATGCCGAATGCCTTGTCGATGGCATAGGCGACATCGAGGAAGTCGAGACTATCGATTCCCAGATCGTTGATGGCGTGGCTCTCGGCCTTGATGGTGTCGGATTCGATGTCGCATGTGTCGGCGATGATTCCGGCAACCGTTTCAAATGTGGACGACATACGGCAGGCCCCTGCAAGGATGGCATGTGAAGAATGGCCGGGGGACTAACACCGGGAGCACCGGTGCCGCAAGGCCGCGCGTTTTTGGCCGACCCAATCCGGCTATTCCCGCCGCCGCTATTCCCAGTGCGGCGGTTCCCAATGCCACATGCCGTCGCTCAGCGACCACCAGCCGGGCCGCCAGTTCAACCCATGGCCGGCCACCGGCACGTATTGGCCGGGCGACCAGATGTATCCGCCGCCGCTCCAATCCCAGTGACCCGGCTGCCACACCACTTGCTCAGTGGTTACCGGCGGCTTCGGAACAGCCTCGGTTCGCAAAGCGGGCACGGCTGGATACGGCGGTTGCGCGGTGCAAGCGGCCATGAACAGGACGGCGAGGAGGGTTGGCAGGCGCATGGCCGATCTCCGTCAGTCGGGAAGCAGGATGGTCGCAACGGCTTGGGCGGCGATGCCTTCCCCGCGGCCGGTAAACCCCAGTTTCTCGGTCGTCGTGGCCTTGACCGAAATGCGGCCGACATCGACGCCGAGGATATCCGCAAGTCGCGCCATCATGGCCGCCGCATGCGGCGCGATCTTCGGGCGCTCGCAGATCAGAGTAACATCGGCATTCGCCAACCGTCCGCCCCGCGCCGCAATCCGCTCGGCGGCATGATACAGGAACCGGGCGGAATCGGCATCCTTCCAGGTATTTTCCGACGGCGGGAAATGCCGGCCGATATCGCCCTCCGCCAAGGCGCCGTAGATCGCATCGCACAGCGCGTGAATGCCCACATCGGCATCGGAATGCCCGGCCAGCCCCTGGCGATGCGGCACCGCGACGCCGCACAGGATCATCGGGCGATCGTCGGCCAGGACGTGAACGTCGAAGCCGGTTCCGGTGCGGGGATAAAGCGGCGGGGTCAGGATGGCCTCCAGGCGTTTCATGTCCTCGGGGTAGGTCAGTTTGATGTTGTCGTCGGACCCGGGCACGATCGCGACGGCCAGCCCGGCGGCTTCGAGCAGAGATGCATCGTCGGTCGCGCCTTTTATCCCCGAGCGATGGGTGTCCAACAGGGCGCGGAAGCGGAATGCCTGCGGGGTCTGGGCGCGATACAGGCCGTCGCGCGGCACCGTGGCCTGCACGATATTGTTGGCGACCCGCTTGAGGGTGTCCGCCACCGGAGCGGCGGGAATGGCGCCGGGCGCGTCCCGCAGCGCGTCGATCAGCGCCGCGACGGTGCCGGCGGGAATGACCGGCCGGGCCGCGTCGTGCACCAGCACGATGTCGGGGGCATGCGGCTCCAGAGCCAAAAGACCGGCCAGCACGCTGTCCTGGCGGGTGGCACCGCCGGGCACGGTCGGCAGATGCGGTATGCCGGCGATCGCCGCATCGATCGCCCTGGCCTCCCCGACGGGTTGCAGCAGCGCGACATGCCGACCCAGCGCGGCCGCTGCGTGGCGGATCACCGGCTGGCCGGCGACGGTCAGGAACTGCTTCGGTGTCTCGGACCCAAAGCGGGACCCGGACCCAGCGGCAACAAGGATGGCGGCGACGATCATGCGCGGGGGTTTAGCGCGGCACGCCCGAAATGGGGAGGGGAGAATGCCACGCCCTACCCCGCCTTCGGCACCCCCGCCGCCGCCAGCGCCGCCGCCTGCCGCTGCGCCAGCACGGCGGAGTCGAAATCTTCGATCAGCTCGTGGAACATCCGGCTCCAGTTGATGCGCGCCTTGAGCCGCAGGAACACCCCGCCGAGGCCGATAGCCGAGCGGTCCATCAGCACGAACTCGCGCGGCGGCTTGACCCCGCCGGTCCGTTTCAAACCGGCATGCACCTGTTCCGCCACCGCTCGACCGAACTGCGGGTCGTCGGTTTCCTGGATCGGGCGGACCCGATCGTCGATCAGCGGTTCGTACAGAAACCGCGCCCATAGACCCAGCACCGCCATCTTTTCTTTCGACAGATCGGTAAAACCCCAGGTCGAGTAGGCGTGATGCGCCTTCGCCTCGTCATTGTCGCGCACCGCTTCGAACAGATCGATCACCCCGCGCACGAACGAGGCATCGAACACCCGGATCGAGCCGAAATCCAGCAGATCGACCGATCCATCCGGCCGCACCCGGTAGTTCCCCATGTGCGGATCGCCGTGGATCACCCCGAACCGATAGAACGGCACATACCACGCGCGGAACAACGCTTTGGCGATGGCATTGCGTTCGTCCTGGTCGGGATCCTCCGCCAGACGGGACATCAGGGACCGGCCATCCAGCCAGGTCATGGTCAGCAGGCGGCCGGAGCAATAATCCGGCACCGGGGTCGGAACATGCACCTCCGCCACATCGGCCAGCATCGCGCCATACAGGCGCATTTGCGCCGCCTCGCGGGTGTAATCCAATTCCTCCCGCAGGCGTTCGGTCAGTTCCTTGTAGATTTCCTCGTGCTGAATGGCCTTGTCCATGCGGTGGTACACCGCCATCGCCAGCTTCAACTGCCGCAGATCGGCTTCGACCGTGGACGGCATATCCGGGTATTGCAGCTTGCAGGCGACATCGGTGCCGTCCGGCAGGCACGCGCGGTGCACCTGCCCCAAGGAGGCGGCGGCCGACGCCGTTTGCGCAAACGACCGAAAACGGGATTGCCAGTCCGGCCCCAACTCGCTGCCCATCCGCCGCCGGACGAAGGCCCAGCCCATGGCGGGGGCGTTGGATTGCAACTCCGCCAGTTCCAGCGCGTATTCCGCCGGCAGCGCGTCGGGCACCGTGGACAGGAATTGCGCGACCTTCATCAGCGGCCCTTTCAGCCCGCCCAGAATGGTCTTCAAATCCTCCGCATGCGCCGCGCGATCGGTTTTGATGCCGAACATACGTTCGCCTGCGACACGCGCCGCGATACCGCCCACCGCGCCCGACGTCTTGGCGAAACGCCGGATCTCACCGAATAAGTTGCTGCTCTCCGCCATCAGCCCGCCTGCTCCAACTCATCGATAAAGCCCGCGATCGTGTCGAGTCCCCGGTTCCAGAACGCCGGATCGGCCGCATCCAGGCCGAACGGTTGCAGCAATTCGCGGTGGCGTTGGGTGCCCCCGGCCCGCAGCATGTCCAGATATTTCGCCTGGAACCCGGGATGGCCGGACTGGAACACCGCATACAGCGCATTCACCAGACAATCCCCGAACGCGTACGCATACACGTAGAACGGGGAGTGGACGAAGTGCGGGATATAGGACCAGAAGACGCTGTATTCCGGGGTGAATTCGAACGCCGGCCCCAGACTCTCAGTCTGCACCTGCATCCACAATTCGCCCAGCCGCTCGGGGAGTATCTCGCCCGACCGGCGTTCGTCGTGGACCAGGGTTTCGAATTGGTAGAACGCGGTCTGGCGCACGACGGTGTTCAGCATATCCTCCACCTTCGAGGCCAGCATGATGCGTTTCTGCGCCGGTCCCGCCGCGTCCAGCAGCGCGCGGAATGTCAGCATTTCCCCGAACACGCTGGCGGTCTCGGCCAGGGTCAGCGGCGTATGCGACATCAGGCAACCCTGCGCGCCGGCCAGAACCTGATGCACGCCGTGCCCGAGTTCGTGCGCCAAGGTCATCACGTCGCGGGTCTTGCCATGGTAATTCAGCAGCAAATACGGGTGCACGCTGGGCACCGTCGAATGCGCGAAGGCGCCGCCGGCCTTGCCGGGATTGGGCGCGGCATCGATCCAGGCATTGTCGAAAAACCGCTTCCCGATCGCCGCCAATTCCGGGCTGAACGCGCCGTATGCCGACAACACCCGATCCCGCGCATGGTCCCAGGGGATCGCCGAGTCGTCGTCCCCCGGCAGCGGTGCATTGCGGTCCCAGTGCTGCAATTTCTCCAGCCCCAGCCAGCCGGCTTTCATCTTGTAATAACGATGCGACAACCGGCCGTAGGACCCGCGCACCGCCGTCGTCAGGGCGTCCACGACCTCATCCTCCACCATGTTGGAGCGATTGCGGTAGGTGCCGGGCCGAGCATAGTGGCGCCATGTGTCGTCGATTTCTTTGTCTTTGGCCAAGGTGTTGGTGATCAACGAAAAGAGCTTGATCCGCTCGCCGAATGCCGCCCCCACCGCTCGGCCCGCCGCCTCGCGCACCGAACGATCCCCGTCCGACAACTTGTTCAAGGTCGCGCCGACTGTCAGGCTCTCGCCGCCCAGGGGGATGCGCATATCGGCCGTGGTTTCGTCGAACAGCCGGCTCCAGGCCGACGCGCCGGCGACTTCCTTTTCGAGCAGCAGCTTCTCCACCTCATCGGACAATTGGTGCGGGCGAAAGACCCGGAGATCGCGCAGCCAGGGCGCATATCGACCGGCGTCCGGCGGGGTCTCCAACCGGTTCAGTTCCAACGTGAAGAACAGCAAATGGGTGGAGATCGCCGTCAGCCGCTCGCTCACGGTCTGGTAAAACCGCCCCCGCTCCGGGTCGCTCGAATCGGCGGCGAACAGCAGGCCGCTATAGGAGCCGATGCGACCGAGGATTTCCTGAATGCGTTCGTATTCGGCGATCGCCGCCTCCAACGGCGCATCCGCCACCTTCCCGGCATAGGCTGCCGCGAAAGCTTTGGCGGCCGCCTCGGCCCGAGCAAAATCGGATTCCAAGGCGGGACTGTCGGGGGCGGGGTAGAGGTCGGTTAAATCCCAAGCGGGCAAATCCCCAGCGGGCAAAGTGTCGGCAGTGGGCATACGAAAACGTCCTCGAACTGATGCGTCGCGGTCAGATGTAGGGTAGGAACACCCCCCATCAAAGGGGGAGCATGCGTGCGGCATTATCCAAGCTGGCCGAATCTGGCCGCAGCGATGTTCGATCGCGCCCGGACATGGCCCCGGCGGCCGATGCTGCGGTCCTACACCGACGGCGCGTGGCGCGCGATCGTCTGGTCGGAATTCGCTCGGATGGCGGCATCCTGCGCCCGCAACCTCCGCGCCGCCGGCATATCCGCTGGCGATCGCGTCCTGATCTGCTCGGAAAACCGCCCGGAATACCCGATCGTCGAAACCGCCCTCATGGCCATTCGCGCGGTGCCGGTGCCCGCTTACACCACCAACACCGCCGCCGATCATGCGCATCTGTTGCGGGACGCAGGGATCCGCGCGGCGATCGTGTCGAACGCCGCGCTGGCCGCAATCGTCGCGCAGGCCGCTCGGCTGGCCAATGTCGGCGGGACCGGGGAACTCGATTTGTTGGTGCGGATGGACGATGCGGCCTGGTCCCGCCTGGTCGCCGATACCGCCCCACCGGACGATATCGCAGCCGAGGCCGCCACGATCCCACCGACCGCGCTGGCATGCCTGATCTACACATCCGGCACTGGCGGGGCACCGAAAGGGGTCATGCTGCCGCACCGCGCCATCCTGTCGAACATGCAGGGGGCCTTCGTGCTGCTGAAGCCCCTGAAGATGGAGGACGAGGTCTATCTGTCCTACCTCCCCGCCTCGCACGCCTACGAACACACCGTCGGCGGCTTCTACCTACCCAGCGTCGGGACCGAGATCGTCTACGCCCGAGGCACCGAGCACCTCGCGGCGGACATGCTGACCATCCGCCCGACCATCATGGCAGCGGTGCCCCGCGTGCTGGAGGCGATCCGCAGCCGCGTCCTGGTGCAGGTCGGGCGGCAACCGCCCAGCCGGCAGAAATTGTTCCAAAAAGCGCTGGATATCGGCCTGAAACGGGCGGACCGCAAACCGCTGACATTGTGGGAGCGGATGGTCGATCCCATCCTCGACCGCATCGTGCGATCGAAGGTGCGGGCACGGTTCGGCGGCCGGCTGATCGCGATCGTCTCCGGCGGCGCCCGCCTGGAACCCGACGTCGGCCGCTTCTTCATCGCGCTCGGCATCCCGATCGTCCAAGGCTACGGCCAGACCGAGGCGGGGCCGATCGTCTCCGGCAATCCGCCGAATGCCATCCGGGTCGAAACCGTCGGCACAGCCCTGGTCGGCGTCGATCTGAAACTGGCCGAGGACGGGGAAATCCTGGTGCGCGGCGATCTGGTGATGGATGGCTACTGGGGCCGACCCGACGATACGGCGGCCGCAATCCAGGATGGATGGCTGCATACCGGCGACATCGGGACCCTGGACCGCGACGGCTACCTGACGATCGCCGACCGCAAGAAGGACATGATCGTCCTGTCCGGTGGCGACAACGTCTCCCCCGCTCGGGTCGAGGGCATGCTGATGGCCGAACCCGCCATCGCCCAGGCGGTGATTGCCGGCGACGGGCGGGCCGCCCTGACCGCGCTGCTGGTCCCGGCGGAGGGCTACGACGAGGTCGCCGTCGCTGTCGCGGTGTCCGATGTCAATCGGCGCCTGTCCATCGTCGAGCGTGTCCGCAAACATGCGATCGTCGCGCCCTTCACCGTCGAGAACGGGATGCTCACGCCGACACAGAAGATCCGGCGGCTGGCGGTGGTGCGCGCAAACGCGGAAACGCTGGCGTTATTACATCGGTAGGGCGGGGGCACCGGTAGGGCGGGGGCATCGGTAGCGCTGGTTCGCAAAAAATGCCGAGAGGGCCGATTTTCTCGGCCGTCGTTAACCATTCCTTTACCGGTCGTGCGCCATAGTGTCGGAGCCGGCAAAAAATGTCCTGGCAGTCTCGTGGCAGAAGGTCGCGCGCGTCAGCAGACAGGAGTATTGCCATGACCTCGATCGGTGCCGTTTCCGGTTTTCACCAGCCGCCGCCGGTTTCCGCCGCCCCGCCGAAGCCGCAGGTGGACAACGACGGGGACAACGACAACAACCGCCCCGAGCCGTCCGGCGCCAGTGCCGGAGGTAGCACCGGTCGGAGCGTGGATATCAAAGCGTAAGCGCCAACGCCGCAGCGGCCTGACATGGCTCGATAACCGGGATGCCGATCGCCTGTTCGATTGCGTCCCGGTGATGCGCCATCCCGGTGCAACCTAGGATCGCGGTCTCGGCGCCGGCGCGCACAAGGCCCCGACCGGCCTCGATCAGGCGTTCGCGGGCAGCATCGGGATCGAGCAGCGTGTCCATCGACACGTTCAGGGCGATCTCCGCCGCCAGCCGTTGTTCCAACCCCATCGCCCGCAGCGCCGCCCTGTGCCGCGCTTTCGACGCCTCGACGATCGCGATGACGCCGAAGCGTTCGCCCCGAGCAATGGCGGTGGCGACAGCGGAGCGGAAGACGCCGAGGACGGGTTTGCCGGTCGTGGCGCGGGCGGCTTCGATGCCGGGATCCGACGCGCAGGCAACGATGAACGCGTCGGCGGTTTCCGCCTCGATCGCGCGGCACAAAGGCGCGACGACTGCATGCCAGTCGCGCCACGAGAGAACCGCCGGCGGTCCGTCCGTCAGGGTCGCGACATCGAAAACCGGCCCGCCGGGGAAGCGGAACGGTGCAATGGCCGCGTCGATCCCGGCGGAGCAAGCGACAGAGCAATTGGGATTGACGATTAAAATCCGGGTCATGGGCCAATGTCGGGGCAGACTTGCGCGGGGATCAAGCACCGCGATCTGGTGTTGCAGTGCAGCATGGCGTATGAGTGTCGCAGAATTGTCGTAAGGACATGGAATCGTGACCCCGATCCGCTGGCAGCCGGACCGTTCGGATACGCCATCCGGCATACCCATGCCGCCGATGATGACCGCGATCGGTCGCGGTCTGCTCGGGCGCTGTCCATCCTGCGGCAAAAGCCATATCTTCAACGGCTTCCTGAAAGTCCGCGACGCCTGCCAGGGCTGCGGCGCGCCGCTGGGCCTCGCGCGGGCCGACGATGCACCGCCGTATTTCACCATCTTGCTGGTGGGACATTTGCTGGTCCCCGCAATGTTCATGGTGGATCGCGCCTACGAACCGGAAGTCTGGCTTATGACCGCGATCTTCGTCCCCATGGCTGCGGCCCTGTCGATCGGCCTGCTGCGCCCGATCAAAGGCGGCACGGTCGGGCTGATGATGAAGCTCAACATGCTCAAAGCCCATCTGGACGATTTATGACGACCGTGGCGCTCGCCCCTTCCCGGCTGCATCGGGTGGTGCTGGACGGTGAAGCGCCGACCGGGCTGTCGGCCTGCATTCTCGCCGATCGCGACCAGGCCGTCGCCGATCTGGCACACGAAAACCATTTCCAACCGCTGGGCGGTCTGCAGGAAGCCGGCCCCTATGTCCTGCATTTGATCATCCGCGAGGGCCGATTGGTGTTCGACGTGCGCACCCAGGACGACACGCCGACCCTCGCCATCGGGCTAGCGCTGGGGCCGTTTCGCGGCCTGATCAAGGATTACCAGATGCTGGTCGACAGCTACACCATGGCGGTCCAGGAAGGGCGGGAAGCCCGCATTCAGGCGATCGATATGGGCCGCCGAGGCTTGCATAACGAAGGTGCGGCATTGATGCAGGAACGCCTCGCGGGCAAGATCGAGATCGATCACGACACCGCCCGCCGCCTGTTCACCTTGGTGTGCGTGCTGCACCAGAAAGCCCCCGCGCGATGAAAATCGATGGCGTGCCCTATCGCAGCGTCTGGATCGACGCCGAGGACGGCTGGTCGGTGCGGATCTTCGACCAGACCCGCCTGCCCTGGGCGCTGGAAATCCTGCGGCTGACCGATTGCGCCCAGGCCGCCCATGCGATCCGGTCCATGCAGGTGCGCGGCGCCCCGCTGATCGGCGCCGTCGCGGCATATGGGCTGTGTCTGGCGCTGCGGGCCGATCCGACCGCCGACGCCATGGAACGCGATGCGGCGATGCTGGCGGCAACGCGTCCGACGGCCATCAACCTGCGCTGGGCGCTGGATCGGATGCTGCTGCGGCTGCGCCCGACACAATCGGCCGATCGGATCGCCGCAGCCTATGCGGAAGCCGCCGCCATCGCCGATGAAGACGCCGCCCAGTGCGAGGCAATGGGCCGTTACGGGCTGGAACTCATTCGCGGCATCGCCGACACCAAACCCGGCCGGCGGGTCGATTTGCTGACCCATTGCAACGCCGGCTGGCTGGCGACAGTCGATTGGGGCACCGCCCTGGCACCGATCTACATGGCGCACGACGCCGGGATCGACCTGCATGTCTGGGTGGACGAAACCCGCCCGCGCAACCAGGGCGCGGCGCTGACGGCCTGGGAACTCGGCCGCCACGGGGTCCCGCATACCGTGATCGCCGACAATGCCGGCGGCCATTTCATGCAGCACGGTATGGTGGACATGGCGATCGTCGGCACCGACCGGGTGACCCGCACCGGCGACGTCGCCAACAAGATCGGCACCTACCTCAAAGCCTTGGCGGCGCGCGATTGCGGGGTGCCGTTCTGGGTCGCCTGCCCATCCACCACCATCGACTGGACCGTCGCCGACGGGTTGCACGACATCCCGATCGAAGAGCGCAGCCCGGCGGAGGTCACCGATCTGACCGGGCGCACCGCCGACGGCGCCATCGCGACGATCCGGGTCGCCGCCATGGGTAGCCCGGCCGCCAATCCCGCCTTCGATGTCACGCCCGGCCGGCTGGTCACCGGCCTGATCACCGAACGCGGCCGCTGCGCCGCGACCGCCGAGGGATTGTTAGGATTGTTTCCGGAACGGCGCTAGATCGCGATGCGTTCGCTCGCGCTCACGTATCGCGATCTATCCCATTGTTTGTTCGCGCGATTCAGACCTACGGTGATTCCACCTTCGGTCATCGCGCTCCCACGGGTGCGCATTCGTCGCCTCGCGGCCATCGCCCTATTGTCGCTGACGACCGCCTGCACTCCGGGATTGCGCATGCCCCCCTACGCCCAACGCCCCTACGAACCGTTCTCCCGCGAAGCCGTGGTTGCCATCGCCCTGCGCGAATGGCGCGCGTTCGGCAGCGCCGTCGAACCCCAGGACTCCCCCGACAAGCCGGAACGCGCGATCGGTCTGTGGCAGCGGATCGGGGATTATTGGTGGCTGGGTCTGGAACCCGGCGACCCCGAGGCGTTGTTCACCGGCAAGCACGACGGCAACGGCCGGGTCTTCCCGCCCGACCAGGATGGGGACTACGCGTGGTCGGCCGCCTTCGTGTCCTATGTCATGCGCATGGCCGGTGCCGGCCCCGGCTTCCCATACAACGGCAATCACCATGTCTATATAAGGGCGGCGCTGCGCGGGGATAACGGACTGATCCTGGCCGCAGAACGGGCGGAGGATTACGCCCCCCGCCTCGGCGACCTTGTGTGTGTCGGCAGGGCAGACGATTCCGGCCTGCGCTTCGACGACGCGAAACACCGCAATGCGTTCAAATCCCACTGCGACATCGTCGTCGAAACCGGCCATCCCGACGGCATCGCGGTGCTCGGCGGCAACGTCGGCGATACCGTGGCATGGCGCCGCTTCGCCACCGAACCGGACGGGCGCCTGCGCGATCCCGCCCGGTATTTGGCGGTGCTGCGCCTACTTCTGCCGCCAGGGTAGCCCGTCGGCTTTCCAACCGGCGGTGCCGCCGCGATGGCCGTCCGCGTCCGGCGGACCCTCGAACCCATCGGCTACATTGTAGACCTTGGCGAACCCGGCCGCCTGCGCCGCCTGCGCCGCCGCCAGCGATCGCACGCCGCTGCGGCAGATGAAATAGAGGCTGTGGTCCGGCGTCAGCCCAACCTTTTGCAACTGCTCCTCGAACGCTTCGTTGCGGTTCATCGCCGGATAGACCTGCCAGGGGATCAGCACCGCCTGCTTGCCCGCCGCACCGAGGTCGGGAATGCCGACGAAATTCCATTCTGCATCGGTCCGGCAATCGACCAACTGCGCGGTCGGATCGGCCTGGATGGCTTCCCAGGTTTGCGTGGGAGGGACGTTCTGGACCATAATTTTCACTCTCAGGAGGGATGGGGCAACGATGACGGCGTTATACCACGGGTCCGCATGGCAGGACGATATGCAGGCCGCGATCGGCAATACGCCGCTGATCAAGCTGCGCCGCGCGTCCGACGAAACCGGCTGCACGATTCTGGGCAAGGCCGAGTTCATGAACCCCGGCGGATCGGTCAAAGATCGCGCCGGCCTCTATATCATCAAGGACGCCATCGCGCGGGGCGCCTTGCAACCCGGCGGCACCGTCGTCGAAGGCACCGCCGGCAACACCGGCATCGGCCTCACGTTGGTCGGCAATGCCCTCGGCTATAAATGCGTCATCGTGATGCCGGAAACGCAGAGCAAGGAAAAGATCGACTTCCTGCGCATGATCGGCGCCGACCTGCGGCTGGTGCCGGCCAAACCGTACCGCGATCCCGGCAACTACGTGCATTACTCCCGCCGCCTAGCCGAGGAAATGGGCGCCGTCTGGGCGAACCAATTCGACAATCTCGCCAATCGCGAAGGCCATCGCGTGTCCACCGGCCCCGAGATCTGGCAGCAAACGGGCGGCAAAATCGACGCATTCACCTGCGCCTGCGGTTCCGGCGGCACCCTGGCCGGGGTCGCCCTGGCGCTGAAGGAAAAGAACCCCGCCATCCGCATCGTGCTGGCCGACCCCGAGGGCAGCGGCCTGTACGGCTGGGTCAAATCCAACGATCTGACCATGACCGGTTCGTCCATCACCGAGGGTATCGGCCAGTCCCGCGTGCCCGCCAATCTCGAAAACGCCCCGATCGACGATGCCGTTCGCATCCCCGATACCGAGGCAATGCCCTACATCTACGACGCCCTGGTGCATGAGGGTCTGTCCGTCGGCACCTCCTCCGGGATCAACATCGCCGCCGCCGTGCGCGTGGCCAAAGCTATGGGACCGGGACACACGATCGTAACCATCCTCTGCGACGGCGGCGCCCGCTACGCCTCCAAACTGTTCAACCCCCCGTTCCTGCGGGAAAAAGGCCTTCCAGTTCCCCATTGGATCGAGGGATAGCGCCGCAAGTGAAAGCGCGGTCGGACCCGGCTCTGATCGGCGTCCTGATCTACGACGGGGTCGAGCCGATCGACATCGGCGGCACAATCGGCGTCGTCTCGATGGCGCGGCGGATCCTGCCCGCCGTCGGCGCGATCGCCATCGCGCGGGAAGCCGGGCCGGTGAAGCTGGCGGGCGGTCTGACCGTGGTGGCCGACCACGCCTTCGAAACCGCGCCGCAATGCGATGTCGCGATCGTCTGCGGCGGCGGCGTCTCGCCGGCGATCGATGCCACGCTCTAGACCATGATCGTTTGAGGTCGCACGCGATCTCGGCGTTGGATCATGGTCTAAGCCTTTGTTTGAGAGGGTGATTCACGCCCGAGGTTGAAGTCAACCTCAAGCGATCACGCTCTATCTGCTCGGCCGCCTCTA
>JANXMB010000163.1 GCA_025354865.1 Acetobacteraceae bacterium
AAGTCGGGCGTTCATCGACGACGCTTGGCGTTGGAAGCAGCGTCTGGGCGGGGCGTTGCGGCAGGGGGGGATGAATGCCGCCGCATGCCTCTATTCGCTACAGCACAACATCGATCGGCTGGCCGAGGATCATGCCAACGCGGCGCGTCTGGCGCGGGGGATGGCGCAGATACCGGGGGTGACGGTGGAAATGCCGGAAACCAATCTGGTCTTCTTCGACATCCGCGCCACCGGCCTCACCATCCCGGAATTCGCCGCTCGGCTACGCCCGCACGGCATTTCGGTGTCGTCCACCGACGCCTATCGCGGCCGCGCCTGCCTGCATTTGGATGTGAGCACGGCGATGGTGGAGGAGGCTTTGGGGATCTTCCGACAGGTGCTTGGGGGCTAAACCCGACCTGCCCGCACCCGCCGCTCGGTATCCTCTTAATTTCGCGCGCAGCCGCCACACCAACCCTGCGGGCAAACCGGTCAGCCTTTCGGCCGTCCGGTATCAGCGCAGCACGCGATGCAGGATCAGGTCAAAGGTAATGCAGACCGGGTTCGCGCCGGGCACCAGCCGGCCTTCGTGCACCTGTCCCTCCATGTCCACCACCAGCAGGTCCAGTGCCGCCACGCCGTCGCGCACATGGCCCTCGCGCACCAAGACTTCGGTCGCATGGTCTTGGATTGCCGTTCCATCGGCGAATTGCGCGCCAATCAGGCTGCCGAGGCTGCCACGCACCACCGCATCCGCCATGCCATGCGCCGCCGCCACGGTTTCCATTGCGCGGACGATGTCCTCGTTCGGTTTCACCCGAGCGAAGACGGCGTCGCCCGCGTTCGATCTGCCGCTGGGCTGGAACAGGGTGAAGTTGGTTTCCGGGTCCGGCGCGGTGGCGACCCGGATGTCGCGGAACCCCCAGGCATCCACCCAGGTTGCATCGCACACGATGCTGTCGCCCGGCAGGATATGGCCGCCGCGCCGCTGTCCGTCGGGTTCGATCCAGGCGGCGTGGCAATGCAGAAAGGGGGTGGCGTCGTTCCAGCCGAAGGTGGCGTTGGCCTGCTCGATGCGGGTGACGCCCTCGGGCGCGCGGGGGGCGGTGAAATAGGCGACATGCGCCGGGCTGTCGGCCGGCCCCGGCATGACGTAGCGGAAGGGGTCCAGTGCCCCGCCGCGCATCGTCAGGGTCGCACTTTGGAACCCTGCCTCGACCAGTGGGCCGGTCAGGGCCTGGGTCAACGACAGGCCCGGTTGCAGTCGGAAGCGCAGCGGCACCAGGGTTCCGGCGAAGCTGTCGATGCGGTTCGGGTGGACCGGGCCAGGTTGAGTCAGAGTCCGTATCACCGGCTTATCCTCCCGCGCCCGCATCAGCGGCTTATCCTCCCGCGCCCGCATCACCGGCCGACCGCATAACCCTGCATGCCGCGTGGATTGGCGCCCGCCAGCATCTGCCCGTCGAGTTCGAGCCGCGCACCCGACAGCCGGCCCTCGCTCCAATCGTCGCCCTTCTCGGCTTTGTGGTCGCGCGCCTTGAGTTCGTACATCACCGCGTTGGGATAGCGCCCCTCCAGCACCAGCTTGCCCGGCTTGGCAACACGCGGCCAGAAGCTGGACGGCCAGTGTTCGGAGTGGAAATTCGGCGCGTCGATCGCCTCCTGGATGCCCATCTTGTGGTGCACCATGCGGAGGAAGAACGTGGTGGACCACTGGTCCTGCTGCTCCCCGCCCGGCGTCCCGAACGCCATCCAGGCCTTGCCGTCGCGCAGCGCGAAGCTCGGCGACAAAGTGGTGCGCGGCCGTTTGCCGGGGGCGAGGCTGTTGGGCAGACCCTCCCGCAGCCAGAACATCTGCCCGCGCGAGCCCATCGGGAATCCCAGCTCGGGAATGCAGGGGGACGATTGCAGCCAGCCGGCGGACGGGGTGGCGCTGACCATGTTGCCGTGCTTGTCGATCACGTCGATATGGCAGGTATCGCCAGCGGAAATGCCCATCAGCGCGACCGTCGGCTCCCCCGCACCTTGCGCTGTCATCGTGGCGCGGTCGGCGGCGTTATGGTCCACCCAGCCGCCGTAGCCCTCGATGGTGCCGGGCCGCAGTTCGAGGGAGGCTTCCCTGCCGATCAGTTGCCGGCGCGCATCGTTGTATGCGTCGGACAGCAGGGTTTCCATCGGCACTTTCACGAAATCGGGGTCGCCGTAGAACGACTCGCGATCAGCGTAGGCGAGCTTCTGCGCCTCGACCACGGTATGCACGAAGGCGGCACCCATCGGGTCCATGCCGCCGATGTCGAAACCCTTCAGCAGTGCGAGTTGTTGCAGCATGACCGGACCCTGGCTCCAGGGGCCGCATTTCAGCACGGTGTGGCCGTGATAGTCGTAGCGCAGCGGGTCCTCGACCCCGGCCGACCATTTGGCGAAATCGTCCGCTGCCAGCAGGCCGCGATGCTTGCGCCCGGAGGCGTCCAGAATATCGTTGCTGCGGAAGAATTTATCGACGCACTCGGCGACGTAGCCTTTGTACCAGAAATCTCTGGCGGCCTCGATGCGGGCTTCGCGGCTGGCGCCGACGGCTTCGGTGCAGACGCGCTCGTACAGGGCGGCCAAGGCGGGGCGAGCGAACAGCGCGCCGGGTTTCGGCACCGCGCCGCCGGGCAGGAATACGGCGGCGGAGGTCGGCCATTCTTTCTCGAACAGCGGCTTCACCCCGACGATCGTGGCACAGGCGCGGGCGACCAGATGCACGCCGTTTTTGGCATAGCCGATGGCGAATGACAGGACGTCCGCCAGTTCCCACGTGCCCCAATCCCGCAGCAGGCGGCACCATGCGTCGAACGCGCCGGGCACCACCGCCGGCAGCAGCCCGGTGCCGGGGATCAGATCCAGGCCGAGTTCGGCGAATTTCCCCAGCGTCGCCGCCTGGGGCGATGGGCCTTGCCCGCAGATGACCTTTTGCGCGTTGGTTTTGGCATCGTGCAGGATGATCGGTGCATCCCCGCCCGGCCCGTTCAAATGCGGTTCGGCGACATGCAGGGTGAAGCCGGCAGCCACGGCGGCGTCGAAGGCGTTGCCGCCGCGTTCGAGCACGGCCATCCCGACCTGGCTCGCGAGCCAGTGGGTGGAGGCGACCACGCCGAATGTGCCGGCGATTTCCGGGCGGGTGGTGAACATGGGGGCGTCTCCTACATTGCTGCGGCGGCAGGCTAGCGCCAAGCTGCGCCCGGTCAATGACGGGGTTCCATGGCATGCTGATACTGGTAGTCGGACCGAGCGGCGCGGGGAAGGACACGCTGCTGGAGGGCGCGCGCAAGGCGATGCCGGAGGCGCGTTTCGTCCGCCGTGCCATCACCCGCCCGGCCGATGCAGGGGGGGAAGCGCACGAGGCCCTCACCGAGGACGAATTCGAACAACGCCGCTTCGCCCTGCAATGGCGCGCGCACGGGCTGCGCTACGGCATTCCCGCCGATATCGCCGACGACCTCGCGTGCGGGCGCATCGTGATCGCCAATGTCTCGCGCGGGGCGATCGCCGAGGCTGCCGCGCGGTTTCCGGTCCATACGATCGAAATAACCGCCCCGCCGGCGGTCCTCGCCGCGCGTCTCGCCGCTCGGGGGCGCGAAACGGCGGCCGATGTC
>JANXMB010000019.1 GCA_025354865.1 Acetobacteraceae bacterium
ACACCCCGCCTTAGCGATCTGGACCGCCCCGCAGTGTGGCAGGCCCGCGTCGATCTCGCCGCCTGCTTCCGTGCCGCCGCGCGCCTCGGCCTGCACGAGGGCGTGTGCAACCACCTGTCCTTCATGGTTCCCGGCCGCGACGACCTGTTCCTGGTCAACCCCGACGGCTGGTCGTTCGCCGAGATCACCGCCTCCCGCCTGCTGGTTTGCGACTTCGAGCGGCGGGTGGTGGCCGGCGACGGCGTGCCCGAGGACACCGCCTTCTTCATCCACGCCCGCCTGCATATGCGCATCCCCCGTGCGCGCGCCGCCTTCCACACCCATATGCCGAACGCCACCGCGCTGACCATGATCGACGGCCCGCCGCTGCTGTTTGCCGGCCAGTCGTCGTTGAAATTCTACGGCCGGATCGCGGTGGACGAGGAATATGGCGGCCTCGCGCTCGATGAGACGGAAGGCGATCGCATCGCGTCCACGATCGGCGATGCCGACATCCTGTTCATGCGCCACCACGGCGTGATGGTCTGCGCGCCCACGATCGCCAAGGCCTGGGACGATCTCTATTATCTCGAACGCGCCGCCGAGGTGCAGCGTCTCGCCGCCGCGTCCGGCCGGCCGGTGCGAGCGATCCCGAGGGAACTCGCCGAACGCACCGCCGAGCAGATGCGGCACGAAGGCGGGCGGGATTCGCCGGCTTTGCATCTGGAGAGCATCAAACGTCAGCTCGACGCGACATCGCCGGAGTATCGCCAGTGAGAGCCGCCCCGCTTTTGGCCGTGCTGGCCGCCGTTGTCGGCACCATGGCCGGTTGCACCCTGATCGACCAGCGCACCTTCGCCCCCTCGCCGGAGGCCGAACCGATCCCCGTCGTCGGGATCGCCGCGCCAGCGACCGGGCGGCCGGCATTGCTGGTCGTCGATTATGCCGTCCCCGCCCCCAATTACCGCGATCTGCTGCGGCTGGCAGTGCGGGCGGCCGAGGCACGCAGCGCCAATGTGCAATACGATGTGGTGGCGATAACCCCGACGCTGGAAGCCGCCGCACCGCCGCAGGCGATCGAAATCCTCCGTGCGATCGTGGCGGAGCATGTGCCGGCCGGCCGGGTTCACCTGGGAATGCGGGCCGATCCCGCGGTGTCCGCGATCCAGGTTCGCGTTTACGTCCGCTAACCCCGTGCCAGCGCGCCGTTTCGTCGGTTCCCGCGCCGAGGGGCTTTGCCTCGTGCTATTCACCGCCTGCACCTGGGGCCTGACCTGGCCGCAATCGAAGTTCCTGCTGACCATGCTGCCGCCGTTCAGCATGCGCACCGCCTGCGGCATCGCCGGCTCCCTCGTTGCTTTCGGCATCGCCGCCGCTCGGCGCGAAAACATGTGGCCGCCACGCAGCGAGTGGCCCTGGCTGCTGGTCTACGCGATGCTGAATTACGGCCTGTTCGTCGTCCTGACGACGGTTGCGCTGGTGTATCTGCCCGCGTCGGAGGCGGTGACGATCACCTATACGCTGCCGATCTGGGCCTCGATCCTGGCGTGGCCGCTATTGGGGGAACGTCTGACGCCGACCCGCATCCTGGCCATTCTGCTGGGCTGTGCGGGCGTCGCGACCATGGTCGGGATCGGTTCGGAGGCCGCGCGCTGGGACAAATTGCCCGGCGCCGCCACGGGTTTCGCAGCGGCGTGGCTGTTCGGGCTGGGCACCGTGATGGCGAAGAAACGCCCGCTCAGCCTGCCGCCGTCCACCAGCGTCGCGTGGCAGGGCGCAATCGGCACCATCCCCGTGCTGATCCTGGCGCAGTGGGAGCATCCGCATTGGGCCGGCGTCACCCATGCCGGCTGGGTCTCGATCGCCTACATCGCCAGCCTGCCGCTGTCGGTGGCCTATCTGGCGTGGTTCCGCGCGCTGAAGCTGGTTTCGGCGTCCACCGCGTCCACCACCGTCCTGGTATCCCCGATGATCGGCGTCATCGGATCGACCCTGCTGCTGGGGGAGGTTCTTGGCCCGCGCCAACTCCTCGCCCTCGGCATGACCCTCACCGGCGTCGCCCTCGCCGCTCGGAATTAACCGCCCATCGCTAGAGCGCGATGACCGAAGGTGGAATCACCGGAGGTCTGAATCGCGCGAACAAACAATAGGTTAGATCGCGATACGTGAGCGAGAGCGAACGCATCGCGCTCTGGCGGCGAACACAACCGCGCGAGGCCCGGTCGCAATGCCCGAAACGTGCTATACCGCCGGTATCAAGAATGGGAGATCCACCATGCGCACCGCGCTTTTGTCCGCCGCCCTGCTGCTGGGCACCAGCCTGCCCGGTTGGGCGCAAGTCAACCCCGACGCCGATCAGATCGTCAAATCGCTGCAGCCGCTGACCACAAGCGGCGGCAACCGAGGCGTACGGATCGCCAATCCCTCGGGTGCGGCCCCGGCGGCTGCACCGGCTGCGGCTGCGACCCCGGCCGCCGCGCTGCCGTCGGCGAGCCTGAGCGTGCTGTTCGCGTCGGGATCGGCCGAACTGACGGCCTCGGCGGTCGCGACGCTGAACGAACTGGGTAAGGCGCTGACCGATCGGCGTCTGGCCGACGGCAAATTCCGGATCGAGGGCCATACCGATACCGTCGGCACCATGGACGGCAATCGGTCGCTATCGGAAGCGCGCGCCAAGGCGGTGGCCGATTATCTGGCGTCCAGCCACCACGTCGATCCCGGCAGGTTGCAGGCGGTCGGCATGGGCGAGGAAGGTCTGCTGATCGCAACCCCGAACCAGACCCCCGAACCGCGCAACCGCCGCGTTGTCGTGGTCAACATCGGCGGCTGAACGGCGCATCCGGAAAACAAGCGGCGCGGACCGGTATGGCCCGCGCCGTTTTTTAACCCGTTTTGCCTTCGCTGACGCTCACGCAACGCGGTATTGCTCTTTGTTCGACCGCACGATTCAGACCTTCGACGATACCGTCTCCGGTCATCGTGCTCCGATCAATACGCCAGAGCCGATTGTTCCACCGGCATCCAACGGCCATCCTTCACCACCGTCAGGAACGACTTGGACGAGCCGTGGTGCTGGTTCGGGCCGAACGACAACTCGGTGCCGAAGATGTCCTTGTAGTTGGAAATCTTCTCCAACCCGGCGACGAAATTGTCCACCGTCAGGTCGGGACCGGCGTTTTGCAGCGCCTGGATGACGATCTGGGCGGCGGTGTAGCCGACCTCGCCATGGAAGTTGACATCGCGGCCATACTTCGCCTTGAAGCGCTTGGCGAAATCCTGCACCGCCGACCGGGGATCGTCGGGGTAGGCATACAGCGCCGGAGTCATGCAGAAGAACCCATCGGTCGCGCCGCCCGGCAGGCTGGCAACGGCGGTATCGTACGCCGCGAACTGGCCGATCAGATCGACATTCCAGCTCATTTTACGGGCGGTCTGCACGATGATGTTGGTGTCGCGCACGATGGTGCCAAGCATGATGGCGTCGCAGCCGGCATCTTTCAGCTTCGACACGTTGGCATTGAAATCGGTGTCGGTCGGCTTGTGCGCGGTGGTGGCGACGACTTTCATGCCCATCGCCTCGGTCTGCGCGACCACGCCGGCCAGCACGTCTTTGCCGAAATCGCTGTCCTGATACATCACGCAGAACGCCTTGCGGCCGCGCTTTTCGGCGAAATACTTCACGGCCGCGCGCATCTGATCGTAGTACGAGGCGAATTGCCCGAATTTGAGCCTGTTGTACGGCTCGTACATCAGGCGGGCGGCGGTCAGCGGCAGCACATTCGGCACGTTCTTGGCGAACTGCGCCGGCATGTTGGCATCGTTCATCGGCGTGCCGCCGTTGCCGAGCGCCAGGAAGATATTATCGTTATTTAACAGTTTATTCATCGCCTGCACCGCGCGCGGCACCTGGTACTGGTTGTCCTCGACGATGTGCTTGATCTTGCGCCCGTGAATGCCGCCCTTGGCATTGATCTCCTCGAACGCGAGGTGGATGGCATCGCTGTTGTTCACACCCTGCACGGCCGTCACGCCCGAGAGGTCGGTGATCTGGCCGATCACGATTTCCGTAGCAGTCACGCCACGCACGGGATCGGCCGCCTGGGCCGAGGTGCCGAACAGCAATGCAAGCGCGAGGGCCGCGCCGGTTGAGCGTGGTGTGAGCATGGTGTTTCCTTCTGGTTCGACCGGTCGCTTATTGGCGCCGTCCGGCGATATCGGCAGGGCCGGCGCGCCGTGTCAACGCACTGGCTACCCGGTGGGCCACCCCGGGCAGCTACCCAGCAGACGACGGTCGCTGGATCAGGCCCCAGATGCTGGGTAGCTCGCCCACCGGAATTTCGATCAGGGCCGGGCCGGGATTGGCGAACGCATCCCGCAATGCGGTGCGCAATGCCTCCGGCGTTTCGGCCTTGGTTCCTCGCATACCGAAACTATGCGCCATCGCGACGAAATCGGGATTTCGCAATTCCACCCCGATCGTTCTGCCACCGTATTGCGTTTGCTGGATCCGTTTCACGTTGCCGAACGCGCCATCGTTCATCACGATGCACACGACATCGATGCCGTGCGCCACAGAAGTAGACATTTCCTGCACGTTGAACATGAAGCCACCATCGCCGGAAATCGACAGCACCTTGCGATCGGGGAATGCCACTTTGGCACCGAGCGCGGTGGGGTAGGCGTAGCCGAGGGTGCCTTGGAAGCCGGGGGTGATCAGGGTGCGCGGGCGGTAAAATGGCATGCCGTATTGCACGAACGTTGCGAGTTGCGTGACATCCGTCACCAGAATGCCGTCTTCCGGCAGTTCCTCCCGGATGACCTGTGCCAGAGCGAATTGCTGGGTCAGGGTCGCGAGTTGCGCGGCCACCGTCCGTCTGGCCGCCACGACCCGTTCATGGTTGGCCGTGCGTTGCGCCACGCTGGACGTCAGCGCGTCCATCCCGGTATCGGCATGGCAGATCAGCGCGACATCGGCCGGCCGAGGCAGCGTGGCCTGCACCGGATCGATATCGATGCGGATGGTTTTCACCGCCCCCTGCCGCCCCCATGCCAGGCCGGGAGCGAGGAACCGGGTTCCCACCACGATCGCCAGATCGGTGTCCGCCCACAGCGCCTGCCCGGCCAACATGCCGGCGGCCAGGGGGTGACGGGCATCGATGGCGCCGGCGCCGGAGCGGCTCATGATCACCGGCGCCTGGATGCGTTCGGCGAAACGACGGAGGGATTCGCTCGCATCCATCGCCCCGAAGCCGACGAAAATCGCCGGGTTTTTCGCCGCCGCGATCAGTCGCGCCGCTGCCTCCACCGCCATTGCCTCGGGCTGCTTGCGTTCGATGTCCAACGGACCTTCCGGCAAAGCGACCGCGCCGCTGCTGGCCAGGATGTCCGGCGCCATTTCGAAGACGGCGGGGTGCTGGCGGCCTTGCAGCATGGACTGGAAGGCTTGTTGCAGCAAAGCCGGCGCGGCGGCCGGGCTCTCCGCCCGTTCCACCCAGGGCACGACGCCTTTCAGCGCCATCGTCTGGTCGCGCAACTCGTGCGGGATGCCCAGGCCCAGCCCGATCTGATGCGAGGGGATTTGACCGGTGAGGCCGAGCACCGGGACGTTGGAACCGGCGGCTGTGGCGAGGGCGGCGGTGGCGTTGAGGATGCCGGGACCGGGCACGACGGCGAACACGCCCGGCTTGCCCGAGGCCTGGGCATAGCCCAATGCCATGTAAGCCGCGCCTTGTTCGTGCCGTGTGTGGAAGGTGCGCATGGTCTGGCGCTGGCCGTGCAGCGCATCGAACAGCGGGTCGAGCTGGATGCCCGGCAGCCCGAAAATCGTATCGACGCCGAGGCGCGCGAGGGTGCGGACGACGGCCTGGCCGCCGGTCATTTTTTCGGTCAATTGGGCGTTCCTTCGATTCTTGAGGGCTTAACCCTGGTCATCGCGATTGAAGGCACGCCTCCACCGCCGCCGCAATCCCGAACAACCGCGCATCGCCCATCGTCTCCCCGGTCAGCATCAGGCTGGTTGGGGCGTCCCCCGGCCGATGGCAGGGCAGCGCGATCGAACAGCGATCGAAGAAATTGCCCAAAGCGGTATTGCGCAAAATCAGCATGTTGATGCGGTTATAGGCTTCCCGATCGGACAACGACGCGATCGTCGGCGCCACGATCGGCACTGTCGGCATCAGCACACAATCGTAAGCGGCGGTGGCGGCGTCGAAACGGGCGATCGAGCGCGCCCGGGCGTCCCGCAGGTCGAGGTAATCGGCCGCCGACAGGTGCTCGCCTCGGGCAATGCGCACCCGGATGTTGGGGTCGTAGCCGTCGCCTTTCGCCGCCAGCAGGCCGCGATGCCAGGCATAGGCTTCCGACGCTGCGAAACCGCCCTTGGCGTTGATCGCCGGGACATCGTCGAAGGCATCGAACCGCACCCGCGCAATCGTCGCCCCCTCCGCCGACAGGGCCGACAAGGCGGCGTCGAACGCGGCGGCCACGGTTTTATCGAGGTCGTCCAGCACCATGTTATCCGGCACCGCAAACCGCAGCCCACGCAGGCCGATCGGCGCCGGGACACCCGCCGTTTGGCCGGCCAGAATGCCGTCGATCGCCGCGCAGCAAGCGACACTGGGGGCGAGCGGGCCGACCGAATCGAGGGACGGCGCCAAAGGCAGCACCCCGTCGATCGGCACCCGCCGCGCCGTGGGTTTGTAGCCGACGACCCCGCAGAACGCGGCAGGGATGCGGCAGGAACCGCCGGTATCCGTACCCAGCCCCGCCGCCGCCATGCCATCGGCGATCGCCACCCCCGTGCCGGACGACGAACCGCCGGGAATGCGCCGCGCCGCACGATCCCAGGGCGACGCCGGCGTCCCGTAATGCGGATTGATGCCGAGGCCGGAGAACGCGAACTCGGTCATGTTCGTCCGCCCGACCGGGATGAAACCCGCCGCCAGCATGCGCGCCACCACCGGCGCATTGGCCGCAGCCGGGGGCGCATCGGCCAGCACCGCCGACCCGGCCGGCGTCGGCTCCCCCGCGATGTCGAACAAATCCTTCAGCGCGATCGGAATCCCGGCATACCGCCCCGGCGACCGCCCCACTCGCCGCAGCCCATCCGACGCATCCGCCATCGCCCGCGCCTGCTCGGCATGCACCTTTATGAATACCCGAGCACCCTCCCCGGCGGGATCGGCGATGCGGGCGAGCGCGTCTTCGATCAACGCGCGGCTGCTGGTCTGGCCTGCATCCAGGGCCTGGGCGAGTTCGTCGATTCTGCGCATGATAGGGCTCCTGTCCTTCGTTCGGAGCATGCCATGACCGCCGTCCCAGCTAAACCCGTCTTCCTGACCGGCGCATCCGGCGCCCTTGGGCGTGTGCTGGCGAAGTTTCTGTCCAACGCCGGTTGGACGCTGGTCATGACCGATATCGCCGCCTTCCCCGATCCCCTGCCGCCGCGCGCGACCTTTACCAAAGCCGATCTGAGCGACGGCGTCGCGATCCTGCGGCTGGCCGAGGGCTGCGGCGCGATCGTTCACCTCGGCGGGGTGTCGGTGGAGCGGCCGTTCGAGGAAATTCTCGGCCCCAATCTACGCGGCCTCTACCACATCTACGAAGCCGCCCGCCGCGAGGGCGCTCGGGTTATTTTCGCGTCGTCCAACCATTCCGTCGGCTTCCACGAACGCACCGAGAGCCTGCCGGCCGACACGCAATTCCTTCCTGACGGGTACTACGGCTTGTCGAAAGCCTACGGCGAGTTGATGGGTCGGCTGTACTGGTTCAAGCACGGGGTGGAGAACGTGAATTTGCGCATCGGCTCCGCCTGCCCCGAACCGGTCGACGCCCGCATGCTGGCCAGCTATTTGTCCTACGACGATTTTTCCCGGCTGGTCGTTGCCTGCGTAACCGCCGACAAAACCGGTAGTTGCGCGATCTGGGGTGCATCGAACAACAGCCGCATGACATGGTGGCGCGACGATGCGCGCAACGATATCGGCTGGGCGCCAACCGACAGCGCCGATCCCTACGCCGGGCAACTCGCCGGCAAGGTCACTGGCGATCCGGTGCAGGAACGTTACATGGGCGGAGCGTTCTGCGCCATCGGCTATTCCCGCTCCGCCTTCGCCCCCGCCGGCCTGTTCGACAAAACCGGAGATTGAGGCCATGTCCGACGGCAAAATTTACATCGGCAACAAGCGCTATTCGTCCTGGTCGATGCGCGGTTGGCTGGCGGTGCGGCTGGCAAAACTCGATGTCGAGGAAATCGCCATCCCCTTCGTCCGCCCCGGCCCAACCCCGGCGATCGCGGAACGTTCCCCCACCGGCCTGGTTCCATACCTGGAACATAATGGTGCGGCGATCTGGGAGTCGTTGGCGATCTGCGATTATTGCGCGGAATTCGCTCCCGAATTGTGGCCGGCCGATCGGATCGCGCGCGCCCATGCCCGATCCATCGCGGCCGAAATGCATGCCGGGTTCCGCGATTTGCGGATGGCGATGTGGATGAACCTCGGCCGCGATTTTTCCCCGCACGGGCGGACCCCCGGAGCCCTGGCCAATATCGATCGGATCGAGAAAATCTGGGCCGACACGCGCGCCCGTTTCGGTGCCGGAGGTCCCTATCTGTTCGGTGCGAGCTTCGGCATGGCCGACGCGATGTATGCCCCGGTCGTCGGGCGATTCCTGGGTTGGAAGCCGGAGTTGACCGCCGCATCCCAGGCCTATTGCGACGCCGTGCGGGCGCATCCGCTGGTCGATACCTGGTATCGCGACGCCCTGGCCGAACCGGCATCGATGTTGGTGGACGATTACGAAACTCTGCCATGAATCGGGCGGTCGCACTCGATCATGTCGGCATCGTGGGACGCGACCTCGATACGCTGGCCGGCGCATTCGCATCGGCCGGATTTACCCTGACGCCGCTTGCACCGCATCCGGGCGGGCGCACCGGAAACCGCTGCATTGTGCTGCGCGACGGCGGCTATTTGGAAGCGATGTCCACCCTGCCCGGCGGCACCAGTGCGACCTTGGAACGTTTCCTGGCCCGCCATGCCGGCGCCCACACCTTGGCGCTTGAGATCGAGGATGAAACGGCGGTGGCCGAGCGCCTGCGCCGAGCATTCGGTGGCGCGCCGGAGGGGTATCGTAGCGAACGACCGATCGACGCTGCCGAACCCGACGGCCCCTGGGCGCGATTTTCGTTGCTGACACCGCCCGATCCGCCGGAGGGCCGGGTCCACCTGATCCGCCACGAAACGCCCGGCGCATTGTGGCAGCCACGTTTTTTCGCCCATGCCAACAGGGCCGTTGCGTTGGAGGTAGTCGCGATCGTGTCGGCCGAACCGGCAACGACGGCGGCGTGGTATGCGCGTTTAACCGGTCGGCCGGTGGTGCCCGATGCGTCCGGCGGTTACGCGGTGCCGTTGCGACGCGGACGAATTCGCATCGTTCCACCCGGTACCATCCCCGCCCCCGCCCCGCCATGCATCGCCGCGCTGACATTGCGCACCGAAGGCGGCGAGGCCATCCGATTGAACATCGGCGGGGTAACGATCGTTCTAATACCGGCCTAGGTTTTTGCGCCGCCAGATCGTTGCCAACCCAACCAGTTCACCACGCCCTGCCCCATAACTTTCTCCAGATCGGCGCCGCGCAACCACGGCAATTCCTCGGTAAAATGGGTGACGCATTGCCGATAGGAACACGGCATCCGGGTAATATCGGTGCCCCAGAAAAACCGATCCGGCCCAAAGGCGTCGAATATTTTCTGCAACCCATCGGAAATATTGCGGAACGGATAACCGTGGGAGGACGTCCCCGGAGCCCCAGTCGCCTTCACCGCGATATTCGGGTAACGCGCCAAAGCCGCGAGATCGGATAAATCGCCGTAAGCGGCCTCGTCCTTGCCTGAACGCGGCGTTCCCAGGTGATCGACGATCAGTTTCAGGCCGGGATGGCGTTCGGCAATTTGGCCGAATAGTTTCAAGAAACGCCATGCCATGGTGGCAATCGGCGTGCCGGCCATTTCCGCCGCCGGCCACAGCCAATCCATGGTGCCGTCTTCGTGCCAAGTCAGCTGTTCCGGCCGGGTCAGCGCCCAACGCAGCCCCATCATGTTGGGCCGTTGCTTCCAGGTTTCGATCCGATGACGTTGCGACGGATCGTTCAGCGGAAACCAGCCGAGGGTGCAGAATTTATCGGGATACTGCGTGCAAGCGGCATCGGCCATTTCGTTCGAACCGAGGTCCCAACTCGGCGGATGCAGAACCGCGCCATCGACCCCGGCTTCGTTCATTTCGGCAATCAATTGTTCCGCCGAAAACAGCGAGGTCTGCCGATGGTGCGGCGTTGGCGTGCCGCTGCCCCAGATATGCACCTGCGCGTCAATAACCAGCATAGTACGTTTCCCCTTCCGGCCGCAGCCAACATCGTTCGCTGCCCCCGACACTGGCAAAAACCCTCGGACCGTGCAACACCCGGGGCCGTAACCGAACCGGAGACCCATCGTGCTGGACCGCGTACTCCTGACCAACGACGACGGCATCGACGCCCCCGGCATGGCAATCATGGAAGCCATTGCCGCCGAAATCGCCAAGGAGGTCTGGGTCGTCGCGCCGGAACACGACCAAAGCGGCCAATCCCATGCCATCAGCCTGCATCATGCACTGCGCGTGTCCGATCGCGGCGGGCGACGCTTCGGCGTGACCGGCACCCCCGGCGACTGCGCCGCCATGGGGATTTGCCACATCATGAAGGATTGCCTACCCGATCTCGTGTTATCCGGCGTCAATCGCGGGCTGAACCTGGGCAAGGAAACCGTATTTTCCGGCACCGTCGGCGGCGCAATGACCGCGATGATGCTGGGCGTTCCGGCTTTGGCGCTGAGCCAGGGTTATACTGATCGGAAAAATGTCAGTTGGGACAGTTCGCGCAAGCTGGGTGCTGCGACGATTCGCCGCCTGCTGGACCTCGGTTGGGGTGCGGATGCGATCTTGAATATCAATTTCCCCGCCTGCCCGGCCGAGGAAGCGGGCGAAATGACCCTGGCTCGCCAAGGCGCCGGTATTATTGCCGGAATGAACGTGGAAACCCGCACCGATCCACGCGGGATGCAGTACCACTGGTTGAATTTCCATCGGTCGAGCCGCACGCAAGGCCCCGAAAGCGATTATACCGCACACCGCGCTGGGCGGATCGTTGTGACACCGTTG
Source organism: Acetobacteraceae bacterium (assembly GCA_025354865.1). Classification (GTDB taxonomy): domain Bacteria; phylum Pseudomonadota; class Alphaproteobacteria; order Acetobacterales; family Acetobacteraceae; genus Rhodopila. Next base: position 11,178 of record JANXMB010000019.1, read on the forward strand.
CGTTATGACCGGACCGACGAGGACGCCTACGCCACTCTGGCAACCCAGCTTCCGCGCCTTCCGTAACGATATCGTTGCTACCCGGGCTTTCGATCGAAACAACCGGCAACCATCGTGTCAGCGTCTTCGACCGAAAACGCCTCGGGGTCGAAATCGTTTCCCATCCGGTCTTTCCATTCGCGGTGATCCGGATGTTTCGCATTGGCGAGGATCGCCAGTAGTTCCTCGTAACCGGGCATGCCGCCGCAATCCTCGGGCGGGCATGCGCCGGCACCATCGACGCAAGCGGGATAAAGCTGGCCTGCCACTGCCGGTCGCGACTTTCCGACAACGATCGCATGTTCCCAATTGTCACCGAAATCGTACGTATAGGAAAATTCCGTCGTCCCGGATTTAACGATCCGATCCAGCGTTATCGTGGAGGAATCGACGAAGTCCTCCCCCGCGTCCGGATCGCCGTAGGCGGTTCCGTCCAGTTCGAAGGCGTGGTCGTGCCCGCCGTCCCAGCCCATCGCCGCCTGAATGGTTTCATGCAGATCGTGCAAAGTCATGGACCCCGGCATAAGCAACCGCCGCCAGATGGCCGGTTCGGAATCGACCAATATTATTTTCAAACCGACGACGGTTTTCGCCATAGTTTATTGTCCACCCGTTACGTCAATCGTCAGTCCGGTTACAAAATCGGCATCCGAGGACGCCAGGAACGCAATGACTTTCGCCTGATCCATGGCTTCGGCCACCCGACGCAGCGGGGCGCTGGCGATTTGCATAGCCTGTGCGTCCGGCGAGCGTTGGTTCCAATGCGGCGTTATCCGTTCCGTCAGCGTAAGGCTCGGCGCGATCGCATTGATATTGATATTGAACGGTCCGAGTTCGTAGGACAATTTCCGGGTGAACGCGATAATGCCGCCCTTTGCCGCTGCGTAGGCCGAACCGCTGGCCACGCTCATGCCGCGTCCGGCGATCGAGGCGAGATTGACGATTTTTCCCGCCTTCTGCGCTTTCATGATCGGCACGACGGCATGGGTGAACAGAAATGTGCCGTTCAAATTGAAATTTATCACCCGCTGCCAATCGTCGAGGCTGTGTTCTTCCACATTGGCACTCGGCTTTGCGATAATCGTGCTGCCGCCGACGGCGTTGACCAATATATCGATACGGCCGAAAGTCCGCTCCACCTCCGCAACGGTCGAATCGACCTGCGATTCGTGCATGGCATCGCACAGGCGGGGGTGAACGTTGCCGCCTTCCCGCGCCATCGCATCGATTGCAGCATCCAGACGTTCCGCATTATTATCGACACAGATAACGGTAGCGCCTTCCCGAGACATGATACCGGCTGTTGCGCGACCGATACCGTTGGCGGAGGCGGTTATCAGCGCAATTTTTCCTTGAAAACGCATGTTCTGAACTCCAACTATCGGTTCAACCGAGCGGCTTCGGCCATAACATCGATGGCTGCGGGATCGCGCGACCGCACCGTTATACCCGTTGCCCCCGTACCCTCCCATGCTCGGAATCGTTCTTTAATCCGAGCGGGCGGCCCGACTAAGGATTTGAGATCGACCCATTCGTCGGGCACGGCGGTGATCGCTTCTTCTTTGCGGTGTGCGAGATAGAGTTCTTGAATGCGATCGGCGGCTTCGCCGAATCCGCGGCGCACCATTTGGTCTTTATGGAAATTTTTATCTTTGTGTCCCATCCCACCGACATAGAGTGCGACTTCGGGTTTAAGCCGAGCAAGGGCGGATTTAACGTCGTCGGATACTTCGACGTGGACAGAGGCTTGGATTTCGAAATCGGCCATTGTTTTACCGTTTCCGGCGCGGCGGAAGCCTTCCTCCAGCCACGGGCGGTATTCTTCCATGGCGCCGGGAACGAAGCCCATCGGGCACCACCCATCGGCAATTTCCGCCGTCAATTTTACCGTCGATTCGTTTCCGGTCGCGAGATAGATCGGAATCGACGGATTCATATGCAAAATGGATTTCAACGGCTTGCCCACCCCGGCTGCCCCCGGTCCGCGATACGGCAACGAGATTTCCCGCCCCTCATGCGTCACCGGTTCTTCCCGCCGGAAGATTTTACGCATGATCGCAACGTAGTCTTTCAGGCGATAATAGGGTTTTCCCCACGGCTCCCCGTACCAGCCTTCGACGATCTGGGGACCGGAAACCCCCAAACCGGCGATAAATCGCCCGCCCCCGGCCATCGCATCGACCGTGCCGGCGCACATCGCGGCGTTGGCCGGCGTGCGCGCAGCGATCTGCATGATCCCTGTTGCCAGCTTGATCCTGCGCGTTTGCCCGGCCAAAAATGCCAGCGGGGTTACGGCATCGGAACCGTACGCCTCGGCCGTCCAGACCGAATCGTAACCGAGTTCCTCCGCGCGTTGCACCAGCTTCACCGGAATTTCCAGGTGAGCTTTCGAATAGCCGATCGACAGACCGAGTTTCATTGTCGTTCCCTTATTTCATCGGGCTGTAATCGGTAGGCAGCAGCATGACGTTGTTCATCTCCACGATCGCCCCGGCGCCTTTGGCGATGAAGTCCAGCCATTCGGGATCCTTGAACAGATCGCCGCGCGCCTTTGCCCGTTGTGCCACCGAATCATAATTCCACATGTGCAGAACCTCGTTCGGCTGCGGTGCCTCTCCGGTAAACAACCCGACGTTTTTGGAATATTTCTCCCGCACCGGCATGATCGCTTTGTAGCGCTGCGCCCAAGGGCCGGCCATGCCGGGATTGAAGCGATACATGCGCAGTTCGTAGAACCCGCCTTCCTTCTCTGGCGTGTTCGGTCCATTGACCGCGTTCAGCAGGCGAATATCCTGGCGCTGGATCAGCGGCCGGATATTGGGAACATATTGCGTTGTCCAATCCTTGTTCTTCGACAGTTCGTCGCGCAAACGCGCCCGTTCGGCGAAGCTCTCGTATTGCCACAGATGCCAAATCTGGTTCAACGAGCCGAATTCCGACGTCCAGTAACCGCAATTGACGCCGTAATTCTGCCCGCGCGCCGGGCGGCCGATATTTTTGGCGATGTCCAGGTATTGGGCAATTTTGCCCGGATGGAACGTGTAGGTGCGCAGTTCGTACAACATGGTTTCGTCCTTTCCTATCGGCCGATACGCGGGATGGGGATGCCCAGATTTTCCCGCAATGTTTCGCCTCGGTAATCCTTATGATACAGGCCGCGCCGTTGCAATTCCGGCACGACGTATTTCACGAACTCGGCGTAAGTGCCCGGGGTATGTGTTGCGGCGATGACAAAACCGTCGCAAATACCGGTGGAAAACCATTCTTCCAACCCATCGGCGACTTCCTTGGCGCCACCGACGAAGGGTTTGTTGGGCCGAGCACGGGCGCTGTATTTGATGAAATCGCGGGGGGATGGATTGCGGATGCCGGATACCGCCAACACACGATCGCGCATCGATTGGGTGCCGGATATATTGTCCAGTTCGTCGTCGGTGAACGGCTCGTCGAGGCCTTTCGACGCAAAATCGAAATTCATCGCTTCCGACAGCAACGATAACGCGTCGATATCCGTCGTCAATTTCTCGGTCAACGCCAGCTTATCCTCCGCCTCCATTTTCGTTTCGGCGCATACGATATAAGCCGACGGTGCGATAACGACATGATCTGGATTGCGCCCCTCCGCCGCGATCGCCGCTTTCATTGCCTTATAATTGGCGCGTCCGATATCCAGCGTAGGCGGGCTACCGACAAACAGAAGTTCGCCCCACCGCGCCGCGAATTTTTTGCCGCGTCCGCTTTGTCCAGCCTGGATCACAACCGGATGGCCCTGCTTGGACCGAGGCACCGTGAACGGCCCGCGCGATGCGAAATGTTTGCCTTTGTGATCGATCCGACGCACCTTGTCGCCATGCGCGAATAAGCCGGTTTGCTTGTTTTGGACAATGGCGTCATCGTCCCACGACGTCCAATGCCCCATCACCACTTCCATGAATTCGTCCGCACGATCGTAACGACTATCGTGCTCGGGATGCAGCAATTTCCCCATATTCAACGCCTCGCCATCGTTCATCGATGTCACAACGTTCCAAGCTGCTCGGCCGTTCGTCATCAAATCGATGGTCGCAAAAGTGCGTGCGACATCGAAAGGTTCGTAATAGGTGGTGCTGCGGGTGGACCCGAGTCCGAGGCGCTTCGTCGCCATGCCCATCACCATCATCACCGTCACCGGATCCATCTTCACGCAACGAATGCCGTATTCGACGGTGTGCCGATGGTCGTTGCCGAAACGGTCGGGCATGGCCAACCGATCGTCGAAAAATGCCACCTGAAATTTACCGGCCTCCAGGATACGCCCGAGATCGGCGTAATATTCCGGGCTCCAGGTATCTTCCCGAGACAGCGGGTGGCGCCAGGAGCTTACAAGATTTGTGCAGTTCTGGGCTTGCAGAAAGCCCACCATCACCATTTGGCGATCCATCGTCTGTTCTCCGCTCAATTGATTGGGGCGCCGCAGACCGCAGTGCCACTGCCTGCCCGCAGGCCCCAACAACTGCGCAGGGGCCAATGGTCGTGACGGACGCCGATTTTCATCGCTGGGTTTCCTCGAACGCGGCTTGCACGGACGGTCGCACCGCGACGCCCGACGGTCAAGGAAGCGCCCCGCCCGACGACAGCAGGGATTGACGCCACCGGCGAAGCGCCGCCCCATGGGGCGCAACAGAAACGGGGAAACGCAACATGGATTTCACGGGAAAAGTCGCCCTCGTCACCGGCGGCGGCGGCGGCATCGGGCGCGCCACAGCGCTCGGCTTCGCACTCCGCGGCGCCAAAGTCATGGTGGTGGACGCCGATACGACTTCCGGACAAGCCACGGCGGACATCGTCGCCCAACGCGGCGGCACCGTCGCCTTCGTCCAGGCCGACGTGACCCAATCCGCCTCGGTCCAGGCCTACGTGAAGAAAACCATGGACGCCTACGGCCGCATCGACTGCTTCTTCAACAATGCCGGGATCGAGGGCCAGGTCCGCCCCACCCAGGAATACGATGAGGATATGTTCGACAAAGTCATCGCGGTGAACCTGAAAGGCGTGTTCCTCGGCCTGCGCCATGTGCTGCCGGTCATGGTGGCGCAGGGCAGCGGCGCGGTTGTCAACACCGCCTCCGTCGCCGGGCTGTTCGGCGGCCCCGGCATGCCCGCTTACGTCGCTTCCAAGCACGGCGTGCTCGGTTTGACCAAGGTGGCATCGACCGATGTCGCCGGTCTGGGCGTGCGGGTGAACGCGGTGTGCCCCGGGCCGGTGGAAACGCGGATGATGCGATCCCTGGAATCGCAGCGCAATCCCGACGATCCCGAATCGATCCACGCAGCCATGAGCCGGATGATCCCGGCCGGCCGCTACGCGCTGCCCGAGGAAATCGCCAACACCGTGCTGTTCCTGTGTTCGGACCTATCGTCGAACACGACCGGCACGCAGGTCGTGGTGGATGGCGGTCGGTCCGGTTCGGGCGGAACCTCGGTGCGGCGATAACAAAAACGGCGTGCGAGGACTGCCTCGCACGCCGTTCACCTGAAGAACAGCTTCAGCCGCCTTCGATGCGGGGGATAAAAAACACCTCCGCCCCAGGGGGGACCGGCTGAAACAGCCCGGTCTCGTGATATTCGCCGTTGATGGCGAGGGTGGTTTCTTCTTCCAGATGGAAGCCCAGCCCCGGAAACATGGCGTCCATCGCGCCGATCACGTCCCGCATCGTCTTCGCCTGGACCGCGAACTCCCGCACGCCCTTTGTGTAACGGGCGGCGAAGCCGCTGGTGAAGACAACGCGGGCCGGTTCCATCGTTGGATTACGCCGACAGCGCCGCCAGAACCTTCGGCGGAGACATCGGCAGATCGACCAACCGCTTGCCGGTGGCGTTCTCGATCGCGTTGGCGATCGCGGCCATCGGCGGGCAGATGCAGACCTCCCCCACGCCCTTGGCACCGTAGGGGTGCGTCGGGTTGGGGACCTCGACCAGCACCGCGTCCAGCATGGGCAGGTCGGACGACACCGGGCAGCGGTAGTCCAGGAAGCCGGCGTTATCCAGCAGGCCCTTGGCGTTGTAGATGTATTCCTCGCTCAGCGCCCAGCCGATGCCTTGTACGATGCCGCCATGGATCTGGCCTTCGACGTAGGACGGGTGGATGGCGCGGCCGACATCCTGCGCCGCGACGAAGCGCAGAATGGTGACCTTGCCGGTTTCCGGATCGACTTCGACGTCGCAGAACTGGGTGGCGAAGCCCGGCGCCTGACCGCCGGCATTGACCCCGGCGGAGGTCGTGATCGGACCACCCGTCGCTGCCGCCTTGCCGGCGATTTCCTTCAAAGACAAGGGCTTGAAGTCGCCCACGTTGGAACCCGCCGGCTTGGCGTAACCGTCGTCCCAAATCACCCCTTCCGGATCGACGCCCCAGATCATCGCGGCGCGTTCGCACAGGATTTTGATCGCCGTTTTGGTGGCGTTGACCACGGCGGTGCCGGTGGCGAAGGTCACGCGGGACCCGCCGGTGACATGGGTGTAACCGACCGACGCGGTGTCGGCGACGATCGCCCGCACCTGGTTGTAGTCCACGCCCAGCGTTTCCGCCGTCATGATCGCCATCGACGCACGCGAGCCGCCGATGTCCGGGCTGCCGGTTGCAATCAGGATCGTGCCGTCGGCGTTGATTTGCAGGGTGGCGGAGGATTCGCCACCGCCGTTGAACCAATAGCCCGACGCGACGCCACGGCCTTGATTCGGCCCCAGCTTCACGGCGTAAGCCGGGTGCTTCTGCAACGCCTCAAGCGTTTCGATATAGCCAGCATGGGCGTGTTTCGGCCCGGCGAGCGTCGGCGTGCCGATGCGGCAGGCATTCTTAAGCCGCAGCGCCAGCGGGTCGATGCCGAGTTTCTTGGCGCACATGTCCAGCACGCTTTCCACCGCGAAGGCGGAAATCGGCGAACCGGGTGCGCGGTAGGCGGCGGCTTTCGGGCGGTTGCTCACCACGTCCCAGCCCACAGCGCGCTGGTTCGGAATGTCGTACGGCGCATACGCGCACAGGCAGCCGTTCATCACCGGGGAGCCTGGGAAGGCACCCGCCTGGAACTTGAAGATGCCGTCCACCGCCACGATCGTGCCGTCGTTCTTGACGCCGACCTTGACCCACATGGACGAACCGGAGGTCGGCCCCGACGCGCGGAACACTTCTTCCCGGCTCATGGTCAGACGGACCGGCAGGCCGGATTTTTTCGACAGCGTCGCCGCCAACGGTTCCAGATAGGTGACGGTTTTACCGCCGAAGCCGCCGCCGATTTCGGCCGGGATTACGCGGAGATCGCCGAGCGCCTTGCCCATGATCTGGGCGGTTAGGGCGCGCATTTGGAAGTGGCCCTGGCTGGAGGACCAGATTTCGCACTGGCCATCGGCCTCGAACTTGGCGACGCAGGCATGTGGCTCGATATAGGCCTGATGCACGGCGGCGGTCTTGAACGCGTGTTCGATCACCAGGTCCGACGCGGCGAAACCGGCGTCCACATCGCCCATGGCGAACGCCAGCCGCTTGGAGATGTTGGACGGCTTGGTCGGCACCGGTTCGACGCCGCGGGTGATCATATCCTCGAACAGCAGCGGGGCGTCGGGCGCCATCGCTTCGTCGACGTCGATCACATGCGGCAGGACTTCGTATTCGACCTTAATCAGGGCGCAAGCCTGTTCGGCGATCGAATTGCTGATCGCGGCCACGGCAGCGATGGCGTGGCCTTCGTACAGGGCCTTCTCGCGCGCCATGATGTTGCGGGTCACGTGCCAGAAGTTCACCGCGACGCGTTCCGGGCCGATGTAGTCGAATTTCTGCTGCGGTAGGTCGGCGGCGGTCATCACCGCTTTGACGCCCGGCAGCTTCTCGGCGGCCGAGGTGTCGATCGACAGGATGCGCGCATGGGCATGCGGGGACCGCAGCACCTTGCCGTAGATCATCCCTGGCAACTTCAGGTCGGCGCCATACTGCGCGCGGCCGGTCACTTTGGGGATGCCGTCCGGACGGATCGGGCGCGTCCCCACCCATTTGAATCGCTTTACGGAATCGGTCACGATTGCTGTGTCGTTCACGGCAGCCTCGCTAGGTGTTCGGGGATGGTCTGGTTCGATGGGCCAGACTCGCCCAGCCGTGCCCGAAAGGCAAGAGGGGCACCCTTACCCCACTAATGCGCTCGGAATTTCTGCCCCGGCACCAGCGCCCGGATCGCCCGCAACGCATCGGCCTCCGCCCCTGCCGGCCGGCCCACCAGCAGCCAGAGACCGGTCAGCACCACCGCGAACACGCCTGCACCCACCGCCACGCCGGCCACCAGGGGCCACAGGCCGTTGCCGGTCCCGATTCCGCCCCAGCCCAGGCCGGATGCCCACAGCGCCGCTGCCATCGTCAGGCTGGCAAGCCCCGGCCGCCACACAAGGCCAGCCAGCGGCCCCGCGCCGATGCCGAATCGGCGCGCCGCCGTCGCCAGCACCGCGCCTTGTTCGACCGCGATCGCGATCGCCGCCGCAGCCGCCGCGCCGGTCGCCCCGAATCCGGGAATCAGCGTCACCAGCAGCGCCACCCGCAACGCCGCTCCGCCCAGCGCGATGCCGACCAGACGCCCCAATAGCGCATGGGCGCTGAGCAAATGCTGACTGAGGTGCCCGAACACCTGCATCGCGCCCGCCATGCCCAGCACTTGCAGCACCGGCACCGCCTGCCCCCAGCCCGGCCCCAGCGCCAGCCGGGTCAGCGGCGCCGCGACCGCCGACAATCCGACCCCGATCGGCAGCGCCAGCAGCGTGGCAAAGCCGATCAGCCGCAGGAACGTATCCCGCACCGCCGCCCCCTCGTGCCGAGCCGCCGCAAATCCCGAAAACGCCGCTCGGCCCAACGGCTCGATGAATTCGGTCGTCGGCAGCGCGGCGATTTCTGCCCCGATGCTGTAGATCCCGACGATCCCCGATCCCGCCATGCGGCCCAAAATCAGGCTGTCGCTGCGATCGCGCAGCAAGGTCGCGAGGCTGAGCAACCACGTCCAGAAGGAATAGCCGACCAGCAGCCGCCACGCCCGCAGGCTGAAGCGAGGGCGGAACGGGTGCATCGCGTAGGTCATCGCCATCCGCAGGGATCGGTTGACCAGCATCCCGCAGAGCATGGCGACATAGCTGTGCAGCAGGATTGCCGCCCCGATCGCGGCCAGAATGCCGCAGAGCTTGGGCAGCACCATCAGCGCGAATTCTTTGTGAAATGTCATGTTCCGGCGGAAATCCACCGCGCCGATATTGGCCAGCCCATCGAGCAGCGGCAGCAGCGCCACGACCAGCAGCACCGGCCCCAGCCGTTCGTCGCCGAAGAAGCCGGCAGCGGGCCAGGCAGCGATGGCGACCATCAGGCTCGCAAGGAGACCGCGCAGCGCGCTCAGGGTGAAGGCGCTGTCGTACACCGAACGGTCGGGATTGCGCTCGCGGATGACGGCTTCCTCGGTGCCGAGACTCATGAGGCCGTCGACCGATTGTACGAATCCGGTGGCCAAAGCGATCAGGCCGAAATCGGCGGGGACCAGCAGGCGGACCAGAACCAGGGTGCTGGTCAGGCCGAGAACCCGCATCCCCAGCCGCCAGGCCATCACCCACCCAGCGCCCCGCGCGGTGCGCGCGAGCAGCGATCCGGTCACGCCGGAAGGATGTCCGCCGGGGGGTTGTCCAGCGGGGGGTTGTCCAGCGGTTCGCGGTCCGCATAAACGGCAGACGCGAAAACATGCCTCTCATGCGGATGCAGGCGGGTCGCGATCCGTTCGGCATACAACGGCGCGGCATAGCGCGGTGCCACCCAGGCGCGGATACCACGGCGCACGGACAGTTCCGGCGCGGCCGTCGTCTCGTGCACCAGATCGGGATGCAGCACCGCAACCGAACCGAATGGCAGGTCCAACGGCAGCCGAGCGAGGCCGCCGCGGCGGATCGCGGTCAGCAGCCGCCCGGTGTGGCGGGTTTCTTCCCCGACGAGATCGGGCACGTCCATGCGACGGGCTTCCTCGGGCGATTTGTAGCGGTCGGCATAACGGTAATCGGCGAAGCGGTGGCTGCCGGGGTAGACGTGCAAGCCCGCACCGTCCGGGGGATCGTCCAGCCCGAACCACAGCGTCGCGCCGTGGCGTTGCATCGTATGCGGCAGGACGGCCGAATCCTGCTGCGGCGGGCGCAGGATGGGGCGCAACACCCCCTCGGTCCCGGCGATGGCCACCGGGCTGTCGAACAATTCGGTCAGGAAACGGGCCACGGGGATCGCCAGGATCGCCGACCGGATGGGCTTGGACAGATAATGCACATCCAGCGCGGCGGTGGGATGCGGGGCGAGGTCCGCCGTCCAGCCGATCGGGTCGGGCGCCAAAGCCGGGCAGTGGAACATTGTGCCAGGCACGATCCCGGCGAAAATCTGTTCCAGCGCCAGCCGAGCCGGTGCCAGCCGATCCGCCACCGACCCGAGTTCGAGCACCGCGTAGCCATCGCGCGCCCAGCCCAACAGGCGTTCGGCCTGCCGATCCGAAATCCGCCCGAGGTCGAGGCGATTCTGCACGAGATCGGCGACATCGGCCCGATCCGTCCACAACCCGCCGAACGGCGAGGCCACCGAACCAGGATCCGACGGGCGGGCGGCGGCGGCATTGGGCAGGTATCCCCGAGCACGGCCGCGCTGCACGAAATGCGCCGCCGCGTCGCCCCGCCCCGGTGCTCGGCCCAGATCGGCGGCAACCATCGGATAGGACGCCAGATAGAAGTCGGGATCGACATCGTTCGGCAACCGGCCTTCCCGCCGACCGTGCTTGTCGTAATGGTCCCACGCGCTTTCGACGACGCGGGCTTCGATTGCCTCGACCAATCCGGGATTCCGGCGCAGGTAGCCGGCGTGATCGAACAAGTCGCGATCCTGGGGGCGAATTGGGTCGGCCAATAGAGCATCCTATGCTGATCGCGCCCGGCGATATCCGGGAACAGCGCAGGCCCGCACCATGCCGCGAGACGCGCCGCGCTCCAAGAGGATATCCGAGCGCGGTCCATCTATGTGCGATGGTTGTTTGACCCCTGCCGACCCCGCCGCTAGAACCCGCGCCAACTGCATTCACCCATCGATCCCCTGGGGGGCCTGTCTTTGAGCACCGTGTTGCTGATCGTTCACCTATTCGTCACCCTGGCGCTGATCGGGGTCGTCCTGATTCAGCGCAGCGAGGGCGGGGGACTGGGCATCGGCACCTCCCAAGGCATGGGGTCCTTCATGTCCGGCCGTGGCACCGCCAACCTGCTGACCCGGACGACGGCGATTCTGGCGGCAATCTTCATGGTCCTGTCCTTGAGCCTGGCATTGCTGAACCGCGGCGCGACCAGCGGCCAGAAGTCGTTGCTCGACTCCGCGCCGGCCTCCAGCACCACGCCCGCCGTGCCGCCGCCGCCCGCAAAACCGGCGGTCCCGACGAACTGAGCCGCCGCGCCACCGACCCAACACGGTTATTTTTCTTCAGCTTTGGCAAATAATGCTTGTGTGGGCTTCCCCCCACCCGAGTCGGCCACGTATACGGGACGCCCATGACGCGGTTTGTATTCATCACTGGCGGCGTGGTCTCATCGCTTGGCAAGGGAATCGCCTCGGCGGCCCTCGGCGCGCTGCTACAAGCGCGCGGCTATAAGGTGCGGTTGCGCAAGCTCGACCCCTATCTCAACGTCGATCCCGGCACCATGAGCCCGACCCAGCATGGGGAGGTGTTTGTCACCGACGACGGGGCGGAAACCGACCTCGACCTGGGGCACTACGAACGCTTCACCGGCGTGCACGCGACCCGGCGCGACAACACCACCACCGGGCGCATCTACGCCGATGTGATCGCCAAGGAACGCGCCGGCGGCTTCCTCGGCGCCACCGTGCAGGTCATCCCGCACATCACCGACGCCATCAAAGAAGTCGTGCGCCGCGACACCGACGACTACGATTTCATCCTGGTCGAAATCGGCGGCACCGTCGGCGATATCGAAGGCCTCCCCTTCCTCGAAGCCATCCGTCAGCTCGGCAACGAACTGGGGCCGGAAGCGTCCATGTTCGTGCACCTGACCCTGGTGCCCTACATCCCCTCCGCCGGGGAGCTGAAAACCAAGCCGACCCAGCATTCGGTCAAGGAACTGCTGAACGTCGGCATCCAGCCGCAAATGCTGCTGTGCCGCTGCGACCGCCCGATCCCGGCCGCCGAGCGACGGAAGATCGCGTCGTTCTGCAATGTGCGGGCCGAGGCGGTGATCCCCGCGCTGGATGTCTCGCCCATCTATTCGGTGCCCATCGCCTACCATCGGGAAGGTATGGACCGCGAAGTGCTGCGGCATTTCCACCTGTCGTCCGAGCGCGAACCCGATCTGTCGCGCTGGCACCGCATCGTCGATGCCATGACCACGGCCGAGGGCACGGTACGCATCGCCATCGTCGGCAAATACACCAACCTGCTCGACAGCTATAAATCCCTGGCCGAGGCGCTGACCCATGGCGGCATCGCCAATCGGGTCAACATCGAACTCGACTGGGTCGATAGCGAAATATTCGATAAACCCGACGCCGTCGCCCGACTGGAAGGCGTCCACGGCATCCTGGTTCCCGGCGGCTTCGGCGAACGCGGCACCCAAGGCAAAATCGCCGCCGTGCGCTTCGCCCGCGAACGCAGAGTGCCGTTCTTCGGCATCTGTTTCGGCATGCAAATGGCGGTGATCGAATCGCTGCGCAACCTCGGCGGCCTCCCGACCGCCTCATCCTCCGAATTCGGCCCATGCTCGGAACCCGTTGTCGGTCTGATGACGGAATGGACGCACGGGAATACGGTTGTAACCCGAGCGGCGGATGGCGATTTGGGCGGGACCATGCGGCTGGGGGCTTATAAGGCGGTGCTGACCGAAGGCTCGTTGGTGCAATCGATCTACCACGGCGCCGCCACCATCGAGGAACGCCACCGCCACCGCTACGAAGTCAACGTCAACTACAAGGCGCGGCTGGAAGCGACGGGCATGCGCTTCTCCGGCATGTCGCCCGATGGCGAATTGCCGGAAATCGTCGAACTGCCCGGCCATCCTTGGTTCGTCGGCGTGCAGTACCACCCCGAATTGAAATCCAAACCGTTCGAACCGCACCCGTTATTCGCGAGTTTCATTGCCGCCGCCGTGCGTCAGGCACGCTTGGTCTGACGGCGCACCGAACGGGGCGGTCGGGGGTTCCGACCGTCCCGAACGAACCCTGCGGGATTTACGGATGCGGACCCCACGGCGCCGCCGTTAGCAGTTTGACCTCCTGCGAAATCACCAGCGGGCGGAACTTGGCGGCGAACCCATCGACGAAATCGCTGTTGGAAAACACCGACGCCCAATGCGCCCGCCGATCCGCGTCGTCGTCGAATTTCCACATATGCACCAACTGGTTGATCATCCCGGTATCGGCCTGAAAATAGCCCACCAGCTTCTTGTCCTGGCCACCCTTCACCAGCGCGGGGTAGCCGAATTCGGTGTAAAGCTTCACCGCCTCGGCCATTTTGCCGACAACCAGGGTGTAGGTGCGCAATTCGTATACGGCCATGGGTTTCCTCCTGCGAACATGGTGCCTAAGCTTTGGCCAACTCGATAAAAACTGCAAGGAGACGCCGGACCATGAGCCGCTACGACACCACCGCCCCGATCCGCTACCCCGACCCCGATATCGTCGTCCTCGATCCCCGGTTTCAACACATGGTGCTCGGCCATGCCTCCATCGAGCGGATCGCGACCGGGTTTCGCTTCACCGAGGGGCCGGCCTATTTCGGCGACGGGCAGTATCTGCTGTTTTCCGATATTCCCAACGATGCCCTGCTGCGCTGGGACGAAATCACCGGGCAGGTCGCAACCCTGCGCAACCCCGCTGGCTATCCCGATGGCAATACGCGCGACAAACAGGGCCGGCTGGTTACCTGCGAACTCGGCAGCCGCACGCTGACGCGCACCGAACACGACGGCACGGTCACGGTGCTCGCCTCGCATTTCGAGGGTGTGCAGTTGACCGGCCCGAACGATGTGGTGGTGAAGTCGGACGGCACGATCTGGTTCAGCGACAACGGTGCCGGAATCCGTGGCAACTACCTCGGCGATAAAGCGACGCCGGAACTGCCCTATCGGGTCTATAAGCTCGATCCGCTCACCGGTCGGCTGTCGATTGCCGTCGGCGACATGGCGCGCCCGAACGGGCTGGCGTTCTCGCCGAACGAAGACCGGCTCTACGTTGTCGATACACCGTCCGGACCCAAAACGACCTATGTCTACGACATCGTGGACGGCAAAGCGGTGAACGGGCGCATTTTCTTCGATGCCCAACCCGGTTACACCGACGGTATTCGTGTCGATACCGAAGGCAATATCTGGTGCGGATTCTCCGGTGGCCCAGGGGAGGACGGGGTCGCCGTCTTCGCGCCCGACGGCATCATGATCGGCCGCATTTTGCTACCGGAACGTTGCGCCAATGTGTGCTTCGGCGGGCGCAAGCGCAACCGCCTGTTCATGACCGCCAGCCAATCGGTCTACGCGCTGTATGTCGAAGCCCAAGGCTGCCCCGGAGGATAGCATGTCCCAAGCCCCCCATCGCGATCGTAGGCGGGTCGCGATCGTCGGCCGGGGCGACCGCGATGCGGGGCGCGCCGCCACGCCGGCCAATAGCCGGTTCTACCGGGTGTTCGAAGAACTCGCCGCCTGTGGCATCCATGCCGAACCGGCGGTGTTCGACGAGGATTTCGCCGACGACGTTCGCACCCAGCTTCTAGGCGTCGATGCCGTGCTGGTCTGGGTCGATCCATTGCATAACGGCAAAGACCGCTCGGTACTCGACGCCCTGTTACGCGATGTCGCCGCGCGCGGCCCCTGGGTCAGCGCGCATCCCGATACGATCCTGAAAATGGGCGTCAAGGAGGTGCTGCACCGCACACGACACCTCGGCTGGGGGACCGATACGCAATTATATCGATCCGCGGCCGAATTCCATGCGGCTTTTCCAACCGTTCTGCAAACCGCCGGCCCGCGCGTGCTGAAGCAGAATCGCGGCAATGGCGGTCAGGGCATTTGGAAAGTCGAGGCTTTGTCGGATCGGACCGTCCGCGTTCTGGAAGCCCGCCGTGGCAGCATGCCGGAGGATATCGACCTATCCGCCTTCATGGCGCGCTGCGAGGCCTATTTCGCGGCCAACGGCTGCATCGTCGATCAACCCTTCCAGTCCCGCCTGCCCGATGGGATGATTCGTTGCTACATGGGGGTCGATCGGGTCGTCGGCTTCGGCCATCAGGCCATCAAAGCCCTTATCCCGCCCCCGCCCGAGGGACCCGACTCCCCCGAAGCCCAGCCCGGCCCCCGCATCATGGTCGGACCCGAAGCCCCCGCCTTCCAATCGTTGCGCTCTGCAATGGAAAACCTTTGGACACCGCAAGCGATGCAGGTGCTGGACCTCACCCGCGACGCCATGCCGATAATCTGGGATGCCGATTTCCTGTATGGGCCCAAGGATGCAGCCGGCCAGGACACCTATGTTTTGTGCGAAATCAACGTCAGTTCGGTCTTCGCCATCCCCGAGGAAGCCCCCGCCGCAATCGCCCGACTGACCTTGGCGCGCCTGCAAAACCGTTGAACGAAGGCCGCAATCACTCGCCCCGCAAAGCCTCGACCGGGTCGGTCCGAGCGGCGCGCCAACTGGGATAGAGGGTGGCGAGGAGGGAGAGGGCGAGGCCGAGGACAACCACCCGCACCACGTCGCCCCAGTCGATCGTGTTGGGCAGTTGCGTCAACATGAAGACCGAGGACGAAAACACCTCCCCGCCGGTCATTCGTTCGATCGCGTGTTGGATCGCGTGGATGTTGCTGCAAAATGCGACCCCGATCGCGGTGCCGATCAGCGTGCCGGACACCCCGACGAAGGCGCCGCACATCAGGAAAATGCGCAGGATCGCCCCGCTGCTGGCGCCGATGGTGCGCAGCACGGCGATATCCGCCCGCTTGTCCTTCACCAACATGATCAAGGACGAAACGACATTGAACGCCGCCACCAGCACGATCATGCCGAGGACGATGAACATCGTGTCCTTCTGGACCTGCAACACCCCGATCAACCCATCGTTCGCATGGCGCCAATCGCGGACATAGGCGGTCCTCGGGTCTACCAGCGACCGCAGCGCCGGACCGATCGCATCGACCTGGTTGGGGTCGTTCATACGAATTTCGATGCCGGTCGCGCCATCGGCTTTCTGGAAAAACGCCTGCGCCGCCGGCAGCGGTAGGAACACGATCGAATTGTTCCACTCGCTCAACCCAGCGTCGTACACGGCGACAACCTTGTAGGCCCGCACGCGCGGAATGGTCCCGAACGCGGTCGCCGCCCCCTGCGGGGAAATCACCGTCAGCGGATCGCCCACCCGCAACCGATACGCGTTCGCCAGCCCGACCCCGATGGCGATCGCATCGTCGCCAACGAAAGCATCCAGGCTACCATCGACGATATTATCGGCCACCGGGCGCAACCCCCGCAGATCGGCCAACGCCATGCCGCGCACCAACCCGCCGCGCGACGCCCCGCTGGCCGTGGTCAACAGCGCCTGACCGTCCAGCACCGGCGTCGCCGAAACCACCTGCGGCAGCGCGCGTATTCGAACCACGACGTCGCGATAGGATTCGATCTTGAGCCCGGCATAGGCCTCGATCGCGACATGGCCGTTGGCGCCTAAGATGCGGCTGACCAATTCGGTTTGAAACCCGCTCATGACCGAGGTCACGACGATCAGCGTCGCCACCCCCAACGCGATCCCGACCAAGGAGAAGATCGCGATGATGGAGACGAAACGCTCGCCTTTGCGGGCCCGCAGATAGCGGCCGGCGACCATGCGTTCGAAGGTGCCGAACATCGCGGGGTTCCGCTACGAACGCACCTTGGCCAAGGCTTCCTCCGGCGAAACCTCCACCCGTTCCCCGGTTGCTCGGCGTTTCAGCTCGACCCGGCCGGCGGCGGCGCCGCGCGGTCCGACGATGATTTGCCAGGGATGGCCCATCAAATCGGCATCGTTGAATTTGACCCCGGCGCGGTCGGCGCGATCGTCGTACAGCGCATCGCCGGCCAGCGCCGCGTAGAGCGACTCGCACAGCGCATCGCAAGCCGCATCGCCGTTTTTGAGATTGAGGATGGCGGCCTTGAACGGCGCGATCGCATCCGGCCAGATAATGCCGGCGTCGTCGTGGCTTGCCTCGATCGCAGCGCCGACCAGACGGGACACCCCGATGCCGTAGCTGCCCATTTCCGGATGGAACATTTTTCCGTCCGGCCCGGCAACGGTGGCATTCATCGCCTTGGTGTATTTGGTGCCGAAATAGAAGATGTGCCCGACCTCGATCCCACGCCCCTCGCGCCGATCGGCTTCGGGAATCTCCGCCCATTTCGCTGTATCGTGCTTTTCGTCGGTCGCGGCGTAGCGCGCGGTGATATCGGCGAAGAACCGATCCAGATCGGGGGTGCCGGCGTCGGCGAGGTAATCCACCCCCTCGAACGAGGCATCGTAATACACTTGGCTTTCCCCGGTCGGCGCCAACACGATGAATTCGTGCGACAAATCGCCGCCGATCGGGCCGGTGTCGGCCACCATCGGGATCGCCTTCAGCCCCATGCGCTGGAACGTGCGCATATAGGCCAGCATCATGCCGCGATAGGCCCGCACCGCGCCGGCGCGATCCACGTCGAAGGAATAGGCGTCCTTCATCAGGAATTCGCGCCCGCGCATCACGCCGAACCTGGGCCGCACCTCATCGCGGAATTTCCATTGGATATGATAGAGGTTGATCGGCAGATCGCGATACGATTTCACCGACTGGCGGAAGAGATCGACGATCATTTCCTCATTCGTCGGGCCGTACAACATTTCCCGGTCGTGCCGATCGACGATGCGCAACATTTCCTTGCCGTAATCGTCGTAGCGCCCGCTTTCCCGCCAAAGCTCCGCCGGCTGGATCGTCGGCATCAGCACTTCCTGCGCCCCGGCGGCGTTCTGCTCTTCCCGCACAATACGCTCGATATTGCGCAGCACCCGCAAGCCCAGCGGCAGCCAAGCATAAATGCCGGCCGAGGTCTGCCGCACCAGCCCGGCACGCAACATAAGCCGGTGCGACGCGATCTGCGCCTCCGACGGGATTTCCTTGATGGTGGGTATGAAGCCGCGAGACAAACGCATGAGAGGGAGATTTCCTATCGACCGATCCGCCCGACCCTACCGCTGCTCGGCGTTCCCCGCCAGATGGATTGGTTAGACTGAAATATTTGTGCGCCGCACAATAGAATTTTGAAAGAAAATGCCGAATTTCGGCAAAATTGCGGTGCTTTGGGCGTGACTTCCTGGGCCCGATTGGTTACCAACCGGTAGCCCCGTGCCCGGGCGTCAATCAGGGCAAAGTTTGGGGAGGAAACACTAAGCGCGATGACCGAAGGTGGATGGCCGGAGGTCTGAATCGCGCGCACAAACAATAGCTTAGATCGCGATACGTGAGCGAGAGCGAACGCATCGCGATCTAAGCGCACGGGCGGCTCGGGGGGATATCCCGGAGCCGCCCGTTGTGATTCCGGGTCCCGGTCAGCCCGCCAATATGCCGTGCCGGAAACTCAGCCAGTCGTTCACCATCGCCACCACCGTCACGGCGAATACGATCGTCGCCACGAGCGTGGTGAGCAGCACCTTACGCCACATCCGCGCCTGACGCGGGGCGCCGCGCCATCCCGTCAGCGTGTCGGCCGAGGCGTCCGGCTGCGTCCCGATCGGCAGCACCGCGAACAGCGTCAGCATCCAGATCATGATGTAAAGGACGGCGCCCGAGGCCCAGTTCATCGCCGGATCATACCCGCAGCAAATGAACGTCCACCAACGGCCGCTTCTGCAGCCGCCGGCCCAACGCCCGACGCAGCGCGGTTTTCGCCGCTTCCTGCAACGCCGCATCGTCCCGACGCACCGCTTTCGGCAGGTCCGCGACGGCATCGGTGAACGCGTAGATCACCCGATCCGACTCGTCGTCGTCGGCTTCGAACAAGCCGGGCGCGCTGAGTTTGGCTTTGCCGATCGGGTAGCCGGCTTCGTCCACCGCGAGACTGGCCACCACCACGCCATTGTACAGCATGCGGCGGCGGGCGTTCATCACCTCCCCCTTCAGCGGCACCAGGCGGGGGCCGTCCAGCACTATCCGCCCGACCGGCGCGCTGTCCACGATTTCCGGCGGCCCGCCGGTCAGCGAGAGGATGTCGCCATCCTCCATCAATGTCGGGATCGCGCCGCATGTGCGGGCCAATTCGGCATGCGCCGACAGATGGCGCCATTCGCCGTGCACCGGCACCGCGTATTTCGGCTTCACCAGCGCATACATCCGGCGCAATTCGTCGCGCGCGGGGTGGCCGGACACGTGCACCATATGATCGGAATCGGTCATCAGATGCACACCGCGCCGCACCAGATGGTCCTGCACCGTCCCGATCGCCCGCTCGTTCCCAGGGATCATGCGGGAGGAGAAGATGACGGTATCGCCTTCCCCCAAAGCGACGCGCGGATGGGTGTCGAGCGCGATCCGCGACAGGGCGCTACGCCCCTCCCCCTGGCTGCCGGTGGCGATAATGCAAATCCGATCGTCGGCGATATCGTCGATATCGTCTTCGGTCAGGAATGGTGGCATGCCCTTCAGGTAGCCGCATTCCCGCGCGGCGGCGTCCATATTGCGGAGCGAACGGCCGACGAGGGCGGTGCTGCGTCCGGCGTCGCGGGCGGCGATGGCGATTGTTTCCATGCGCGCGACGTTGCTGGCGAAGCAGGTGACCGCGACACGGCCGCGTTTGACGCCCCGGATCAGCGCCGTCAGGTTGCGGCGCACATCGGCCTCGCTGCCCGAATGGCCTTCGACCATGGCGTTGGTGCTATCGCATACCATCGCCAGCACGCCCCGTTCGCCCAGCGCAGCAAGCGCGGCCTCATCGGACGGCGGGCCCAGCAGCGGGGTCGGATCCAGCTTCCAATCGCCGGTATGCAACACCAACCCATAGGGCGTGTCGATCGCCAGCGCCTGCGCTTCGGGGATGGAGTGCGCCATCCGAATGAACTGCAATTTGAACGGCGTCAGGTCGATCGCCCCGCCGGTCGGCACGACATGCAGATCGACCTGCCCCAGCAGCCCGGCTTCGCTCAGTTTCCGTTTCAGGACGCTGGCGGCAAAGGGGGTGGCATAGACGGGGCAGCGCAATTGCGGCCAGAGATGCGCAACCGCGCCCAAATGGTCTTCGTGCGCATGCGTGATCACCAGCCCCACCAGGGCATCCCGCCGCTCGGCGATAAAGGCGGGGTCGGGCATCATCACATCCACTTCCGGATGCTCCGCGCCGCCGAAGCCAATGCCGCAATCGACTGCCAGCCAGCGGTCGCCCCGCGCGGTCTTGCAGCGATAGAGGTTGAGATTCATACCGATTTCGCCCGTTCCGCCCAAAGGCAGGAACGCTAGGTCGCCAATCGCCGCGTTCATGAAATGCTGTCGATGCCCCATATGTCGCGCGCCCTATACATGGGATGCGGGGGGTGCGTCGAGCGGAACGCGCGCGGGATGTCGAGCGGAACGCGCGGGGGTGGATATCTCGCACGCGGAACGCGCGCGGGGCTACTCCGGCTCGATCAGGCGCGCGCGCTCCCGCGGCATGGCCGGCGCGGGGTTGCGTTCCGCCAGCATGCGGAGACCGTCGAGGGTCAGGTCCGGCAGGATGTGATGGATCATGGTCGTGCCCTCGGAAAACAAGGGCGCGAGGCCGCCGGTCGCGACGACCTTCATCGGGCCGCCGAACTCGCCTTTGATGCGGGTCAACAGGCCCTCGATTAGGCCGATATAACCCCAATAGACGCCGGATTGCATGGCCGGGACGGTGGAACGCCCGATCACCGATTGCGGGCGCCCCATCCCGATCCGGGGCAGCCGAGCGGCGGCCTGGTGCAATGCCTCCAGCGACAGGTTCACGCCGGGACAGATGACCCCGCCGAGATAGGCGCCGGTTTCATCGACCACGTCGAAGGTGGTCGCGGTGCCGAAATCGACCACGATCAGCGGCCCGCCGAATTGGCGGTGGCCGGCCAGGGCGTTCAGCAGGCGGTCGGCCCCGACCTCGTTCGGGTTGTCCACTCGGATCTCGAAGCCCCAGTCCAGGTGCGCTCGCGCGATCAGGGGCTCGACATTGAACCAGTCGCGGCAGAGGCGACGAAGGTGATACAGCGCCGCCGGCACCACGGTGCCGATCACCGCGCCTTCGATATCGGTGGATTTCAGGCCGCTATGGGTCAGCAGGGTCATCAGCCATACGGCGTATTCGTCGGATGTCCGTTGCGCATCCGTTCTTATGCGCCATGACCCGCGCCATCCCTCGGGGTCGTGCACCGCGAAAACGACGTTGGTGTTGCCGGCATCGACGACCAGAAGCATGCGTGGGGTCCCGCTGTAACCGAGCGGACATGATAGAACGGGCCGGCGGCTGTCAACCGTCGGGGGTTAGGGTTTGCGCCGCCCGTTGTCGGACCGGATCGGTGCCGATTATGCCTCGGACGGCGGCGTTCCCGAACAGATGAAATGCGGGTTTTCCCAGCCGGGTTTGCCGTAGCGCAGCGGCGTTCCATCGGTGTTGCGGACCGAACCGCCGGCGGCTTCCAGCACAGCTTGCGGCGCGCCGGTGTCCCATTCCATGGTGCGGCCGAACCGAGGGTAAAGGTCGGCAATTCCCTCCGCCACGCGGCAGAATTTCAGGCTGGACCCATAGCTGCGGATTTCCGCCACTGTTCGATCGGCCAGGAACGCGTCCAGTTCGGGGCCGGCGCCGTGATGGCGGCTGGCGACGACGGTGGCGCCTGCATCCGGCACGGCGCGCGTGCGGATTTCGGTTTGCACCCCGCCCACCCGTTTCCAGGCCCCCTGCCCGACGATGCCGCCGAATAATTCCCCGGTGGCGGGCACGCCGACGACGCCGAGCACCACGCGGCCGTCGCGCACGAGGCCGATGTTGACGGCGAAATCGTCGGAGCCGGAGGTGAATTCGCGGGTGCCGTCCAGTGGATCGACCAGCCAGAATGCGCCCGCAGCGATTTCGATCCGGCCGCCGGCGATTTCTTCCTCGGCGATCACCGGGATGTCGGGGCAGGCGGTGCGAAGGCCGGCGACGATCAGAGCCTCGGCCGCGCGATCAGCTTCGGTCACCACGGAGCGGTCCTTTTTGCGCTTCACTTTGAAGCCTTTAGCGCGGATCTTCAAAATCGCGACGGCGGCCTGCAACGCCAGATCGGCTGCGAGTTCCAGAAGCGCGGTGTCGGTCCGCGTCGGCGCTTCCGAGGTTACGGTTTCGGGCGTCTGGTCGGTTGCAGGGTCGGCGGTTGCCGCGGTGGCCGTTTCGGCAGCGGCGTCGGCCGCTTCGGTTGCGGCGTCGGCCATTTCCGGCGTCGGGCCAGCGTCGGCAGTTGCCTCCGGTGCGGCCTCGATCGGCAGTTCCAACACCGCATCCGTAGCCGCCCGGAAAACCGGCTCGATCGAGGCAACCCGCAACGGCGCGGCGATCGGGCGGGCCAGCATCGTTTCGGCCAACGCGTGAACCTGATTGACCTCCAACCCACGCAGGCAACCCAGATTGCGCGGGCAATCCGCCGCGACCGCCAGATAGCACGGGCTGCACGTCATGTTGCGCCGCAGTGCCACGGCACGGTCCCCGACCGGACCCCATTCCGAGGCATCGACCACGCCCGAATGGATGCCGATCGTCGGCAAACCCATTGCCGCGGCGATATGTTTCGGGCCGCTATCGTTGCCGATATACAACACGCAGGCCGCCAGCAGCTTCGGCAAAGCAACCAGCGAGGTCTGGCCCGCCATCGATCCGACGCATTCCGGGTGCAGCACGCTTTCCATCAAGGCATCGGCAATCGGCACCTCGTCCGGGCCGCCGACCAACAGGACGGAAACGTCGTTCTTCTCGATCAATAAATCGATCAATGCGGAGAAATGTTCTTCCGGCCATTGCTTCGTGATGTTGCCGGCGCCGGGATGAATGGCGACCACCGGCTTGTCAAACAGCGCCTGGATCGGCGCCGGCATATCGGCCAGCAGCATCGGTTCCGGCGACGGGCGCATCAGCGCGCGGTCGGATTCGGTGGCCGCCCCGATCGCTGCGATCAAAGACAACAGGTCGTCGACGACATGGGCGCGCTTGCGTTGCAGCGTCTTGTCCCCGTCCCATTCCAGCGCAATGTCGAGGAAGGGGAATTGCCCCATGTAATCGAACCCGGCGAGGAAGCGCGCGCCGGTCTGGCGCAGAATATCCCGGGTGGATAGATGCTTGCGCAGATCGACCGCCAGATCGTAGCGGTGCGGTTGCAAACGCCCGCGCAATTCCGCCAGATCCTCGGCGGTCAATTCCCGCTCCCCCAACTGGGATCGGGCGTGGAAGAACGAAAATTCGATGAAATCGTCGATCGCCGGTTCCAGCGTGGCGAAGGCGCGCGACGCCGGACCCGCCAGCACATCGATTTTCGCGTGCGGGAACAGGTGCTTCAGCTTGCGGATCGCCGGCAAAGCGGTGACGAAATCGCCGATGTGATCGAGTTTTACCACCAGAATGCGCTGGATATCGTCGGTCCGGAACAACGGATGCCCGGCATGGACGCATTCTGTCACCTCATCGTCGGGGCGGAAATCGTCGGCGTGGCGCGACAAATTGGGGTTGAAATACGGATCGCCGGCCGCGAACTGTGTCTTCCAGTGATTGTTGAAATGCGTGAGGTTGTAGACGTCCTTCAACCGCTCCCGGCTGGCCAGTTCGTGATGGATCAGCGTCGCGTGCGGCGTGTAAACCGTCAGGTAGCCGGCCTTGTGGGAGCGTAGGCAGTAGTCCAGATCGTTATTGACGATTTCATGTGCTTCATCGAAACGACCCAGGCTGTCGAACAAATCGTGGCGGACCAACATGCAGGCGCCCGTCACCGCCATGACGTTGCGCTGCGTCAATGCCAGCCCGAAATAGCCGGGCTCGTCCGCAGCCGCGAAACGGAAGGCGTGCCGACCGATGCCGTTGTTCGCCAGGAACATGCCGGCATGCTGCACCTTGCGATCGGGATAGAGCAGTTGCGGGCCGACGATGCCGACCTCCGGCCGTTGCGCGCTTTCCATCAGCACGTCCAGCCAGTCTTCCTGCCAGAATTCGATGTCGTCGTTCAGGAACAGCAGGAATTCGCCATCCGCGACATCGACCGCCGCATTGTTGAAGCGCGACCAATTGAACGCATGCGGCATATCGACGATTTTATCGGCGTGCTGCTGCAACCAGATTTTCCACGCCATCTGGCTGTCGGGAATATTGTCGATGACGATGATTTCGTAATCGGGATACGACGTCTTCGCGCGTAACGTGTCCAGGCAGGTTTCGACGTAGCCATGCGCCGCGCAGGTCGGGATAATGATCGAGACCTTGCCCTTGACCGGCACCGCGCGGCGGAAGCGCCACGTGCCCTCGACCGCGCCGGGCAGGATTTCGGCGACGGTATCGCGCCGCTCCGCCGCCCGAACCAAGGCCGCCGCGCCGGCTTCGGCACTGTCCAGCGCCGCCGACCCACGGGCGCACAGCAATTTCGGCACATGGTGGATATGTGCGGCGATTTCCGTCGCCCGCAGCACCAGATCGTATTCCCCCTGCGCCAGCAGCTCGGCCGGGGTCGGCGCCAGTGCGGCCAGCAGCGACGAGCGCATGGTCCAGGGACGGCCGATATAGTTGGTGGATAGCAGCAGATCGGGGGAAAAATCGGGCTTGAAAAAGGGTTCCCGCTCCCGCGAGGCGGGGCTGATGCGGGATTCGTCGGCATAAATCAGATCGGCGGACGGCCGCAGCAGCCCGGCCATCGCCAGTTCCAACAGCGCATCCGCACCGAGTTCGTCGCCCGGCGATAGCAACACCGTCGTGGCATCGCTGGCCGACAACGGCTGCGACCACGCTGCGTCGTCGCCGGTCGTGATCGACACCTGCGACGACAGCTCCGCATCGAAATCTAGCAGCACGGCGTCGATGTCCGCCCGCCCGGCCGGATCGGCCAACAGCACGGTCAGATGCCAAGCGCGGAAACATTGCAGCCGCAGACTGTTCAACGTCGTCGCCAGCAACGCCGGATCGACCAGCCCGTCCTGGCGCAAATACAGCGCGAAACGCGGCGGCATGCCGGTGCCGATCAGATCGGTCAGCAGCGCATCGGTCAGATCGGATTCAACCCGCGCGATGCGGCGTCGGATCGACCCGAAATCGTCGAGTTCCTCGGCCTTCTTCACCTGAATGGCGAAGACCTGCCTCATTTCATTGCCATTTTTCGCTCGGATATCGATCCGAACTTCGTGCGTGCCATCCCGCAGGCTACGCGGCGGACAGTGGAAAGCGTAGCCGCTGCGGATCGCGTTGTCCCAATCCGGGAACGCGGCGCCGACGTCTTGGCGCGCAAGGCCGTAATGCGCCTCCCCCAAGCGTTGGCCGCCGAGAAACACCTCCATGCTCGCGACGCCGGACCGGGCAAGCACCCAGCCTTCGATCGTCAGCCGACCGGTGACGATGGCGGTGGCGATGCCGTTATCGACGCCGGGGCTGTCGAGTTGGAAATTGAATTCGTCCTGCCCGGGCGCTTCGATCGCCGGCGCGGGCGGTTCGATCCGAACGAGCGGCGGCAGCAACGTGACGATCGGGAAGGAGTCGTCTTTTTCCTCGCCCTGCCCGGTCCGCACCAGCAGGCGGACATTGTGCTCCCCGTCGGTGAGTTCGAGCACCCGGCGATCGAACACGAAGCCGGCATAGGGGGCGGCAGCGATTTCGGCGAATTGCCGCCCGACATCGGGCCGTTCGTGGCCGTGATCGGCTTCGCCGACCAGGGTGCCGTCGAGATAGATGAAGATCGACGCGATATCGCCCGCGCTGACCGCCCAGCCCGAGACGGTCAGAAAACCGTCCATGGTCAGGGCGACGGAATCGCAGAACATATGGATGTCGTGGCGGGGCGCGGGCGGCGGCGCGGTTTCGACGATCGGGGCGATCGGGGCGCCCGGCACAGCGCCGCCAGCGAGCATCCCGCCGCCAACCATCCCACCGGCAACCATCCCGCCGACCATCCCACCGGGGAACAAGCCGCCCGGCAAAGGGTCGGTGGCGATGCGGAAATCGGCGGTGATGCGGTACGACGGTTCCCGCTGCATCAGATTGAAACCGCCGCCCGAAGGCGCAAACCCGGCGGGCGGAGCGGCGGGCTGGGCGGCCGAGGCCGGTATCGCGGCACCCGGCACAGACCGCAGCGACCGCCCCGGCAGACGCTCCAGCGGTACCACCGTCTCGTGCGAAAATCCCATCAACCCGATCG
The DNA here is from genome assembly GCA_025354865.1 of Acetobacteraceae bacterium. Taxonomy (GTDB): domain Bacteria; phylum Pseudomonadota; class Alphaproteobacteria; order Acetobacterales; family Acetobacteraceae; genus Rhodopila. The sequence continues at coordinate 37,633 of JANXMB010000019.1, forward strand.
CCTGCGCTCGGATCGTGCTGGCGTGGCGGTGTTCCTCGCCCAATTGCACCGTCAGGCTGAAGCCGGAGGTCCGGGCGTTGGGATAGGCCGGATAAACCCCGGCCACGTCGTCGCGCACGCCGCCAAGCCGAGCGGCGGAGATGCGTTCGTCGTCGGCGAAGATCTGGACGGTGACGAGGGTGGTCAGGGCGATAGCCCAGCCATGGATTTGCAGATTGCCTTCGCCATCGAGCGCGGCGCGTTCGACATAGACCAGGACCGGCGGGCGGATGCCGGCGCTGGTCATCGCGTTCTGGGTCGGGCCGGCGGTCAGACGCACCGGAATCGGGCCGTGCGGATCGACCGCGAAGTCGAAGGCTTCTTCGAAAATATCGCCATCGGCGGTGCGGGCAACGATGATGGGCGCGCACCGGGCGGCGGCATTGGCATGCAGCCGCGGCAGGTTGAAATGGAACGCGCGCTGGCGGGCGCGGGTGCCGTCCGGCAGGGACGCCGGGGCGGCATGATCGGGATCGCCGTATTGGGCGATGCTCACGACCTCCCCATCGACATGCAGGGCGATCTCCTCGGCCGGGGAGGTCGAGACGACCCGCCCCTTGATCGTCATGTCGAAGCGGCCGTGGATGAACCCGGCGGACACGCCTGGATCGACCTCGATCGCGACGATTGTCTGCGGGGGAACGGGGGTCTGCGGGGGAACGGGCGACCCAGCATCGGGCGTATCGGCATCGGTCGGGTCGGCGACGGTGGCGAGGTCGGCATCCTCCGCCGCCCAGGCGGTATCGGCATCTTGCGCCGGCACCGCGAGGGCGGTGTGCAGCGACGCCAGCGTTACCGGCGCGGGGAGGCCGGTTTCGGCCGCTTCGTTCGCGGCGGCGGCCGTCTTACGCGACGTTTTCCGGGGCTCGCGGCTCATACATGACCTGCCATGCGGCGGTTTGCGCCAAACCCGACCGAACCCGCCGCGATTCCTTCGGCGGGACCGCCCCCCCGGCTACATGCCATAAGGCATACGCCCTTCGCGGTAGCCGTCTTCGTCGAAATGCGCTTGCGCCGACGGCAGGATACCGCGGCGGACGCTATCGGCGACATCCGGATTTTGGGTGAGGTACCAACGCTCGTCCACTTTCATCGCGAACGGCAGCCGGCCTTCGAAATACCCGTCTTCGACGAAATGGTGCTGCGCCGATTTGATCGAGCCTTCCCGCACCGCTTTGGCGATATCTTCGTACGTCCGCAGATACCAATCCTCGTCCACTTCGGTGCCCGCGATCATCTTTTTCAGCAGCCGCACGAACTCCTCGTACGATACGTTCACCCGCAACTCGCTGCGGATGGTGGAAATTTCGACGGAACGGCGGATCAGGTCGAAAGGGGGAAGGTATTTCACGATTGCTCCAGGCGGCCGGACGCGATGGTATTCCGGGGCGACACAGGCCCCGAACAAGCCCAAGCAATACAAGCAACAGCCCCGGATTGGAACAGCCGCACGCGCATTTTTTACCGATGCGGCGCGCCGCCCGGGGTGCTATCGGGCATCGCGGCAATAGGGAAGCAGGCCTTATGACGGGCAATGGGCAGCAGCACGGCGATACCGAACTCGCCGGCATCGTTCGACATTTCACCCAGGCGCGGGTGCTGGTCGTCGGCGACGCGATTTTGGACCTCTATGTCGTCGGCGCCGTGTCCCGCCTGTCGCCCGAGGCCCCCATCCCGGTACTGCGTCCCGACAAACGGCGATCCACTTTGGGCGGATCGGCCAATGTCGCGTTGAACATCGCGACCCTGGGCGGGCATGCCATCCTGGTCGGGGTGGTCGGCGCCGACGAAGCCGGGGCGGAAATGGCTCGCCTGCTGTCGCTGTCCCCCGGCACCGAATCCGCTCTCGTGGTGGCCGCGAACCGCCCAACCACCGCCAAAACCCGTTTCATGGCCGGGTCGCATCAATTGTTGCGCCTCGATGAGGAAGTGACGACCCCCCTCGCCCCCGAAACCGTCGCGGCGGTGTTGGCGCAGATCGAAGCCGCGCTGCCGCGCTGCGACATTGTCGTGCTGTCGGACTATGCCAAGGGCGTGCTGTGCGACGATGTGCTGCAACCGGCCCTGGCGATGGCTGCTGCGGCTGGCAAGACCGTCATAGCCGACCCCAAGCGCGCCGATTTCAGCGCCTATCGCGGCGCCACCATCCTGACCCCGAACGAACACGAAGTCCGCGCCGCCACCCGGATCGGGGTCGAACACGATGCGGAAGCCGATCGCGCCGGGCGCGAGGCCCTTGCCGCAACCGGCGGCCAGGCGGTGCTCGTCACCCGCTCCGCCAAGGGTTTAACCTTGGTCCGTAAGGATATGGAAGCACTGCATTTTCCAACCCGAGCGCGGGAGGTTGCGGATGTGTCGGGTGCGGGGGATACGTTGGTCGCCGCCCTCGCCGTCGCGCTCGGCGCCGGGGCTTCGCTGCCCGATGCCGCCCGGCTGGCCAACGCCACCGCCGGGCTCTCGGTCGCCAAACAGGGCACCGCCACCGTGGCGCGGCACGAATTGCTGGGCGCGCTGCATATGCGCGACCTCGCAGCGACGGACAGCAAAGTGGCGACCTTGGAACAGGCGATGACCCAGTGCGAGGCATGGCACGGCATGGGGCTGCGGGTCGGTTTTGCCAATGGCTGCTTCGACCTGATCCACCCCGGCCATGTCCGCCTGCTGGCGCAAGCCCGCGCCGCCTGCGATCGGTTGGTGGTGGCGCTGAACACCGATGCCTCGGTCAAGCGGCTGAAAGGCCCCAACCGGCCGCTGCAAAACGAAACCGCGCGCGGCATTGTGATGGCGTCGATGGCGCCGGTCGATTTGGTGATCCTGTTCGATGAGGACACCCCACTGGAAGCCATCCAGGCGCTGAAGCCGGATGTGCTGGTCAAAGGCGCGGATTACACCGTCGAGCAGGTGGTCGGCGCCGATCTGGTGCAGGGCTGGGGCGGCCGAGTGGTGCTGGCGACGCTGGAAGAAGGCCATAGCACCACCGGCACCATCCGCCGCATGGCCACGCCGGAACGCGCCTGACCGGCGGCCTGGTTCGGTTGTCGCCGCCGTCGCGCTGTGCTTACCTACCGGTCGGTAGCAAACACGCGGGAGCGTTAGGAAATGTCCGAGGCCATGGAACGCAGCGCCGCCGCAGGGGCGCGCACGACCGATTTCGATGCCATCGTCGTGGGCGGCGGCTTAGGCGGGCTGTATGCGCTGCACCGGTTGCGCCGCCTCGGTCTGAAGGCCCGCGCGTTCGAGGCCGGCAGCGGCGTCGGCGGCACCTGGTTCTGGAACCGCTATCCCGGCGCGCGCTGCGATGTCGAGAGCCTGGAATACTCCTACGCCTTCGACAACGATCTGCAACAGGAATGGCATTGGCCGGAACGCTACGGCAACCAGTCGGAAATATTGCAGTATATTAACCACGTCGCCGACCGTTTCGACCTCCGCAAAGACGTGCAACTGAACACCCGCGTCACGGCGGCGGATTTCGATCCCGGCCGCAATGTCTGGACGGTGAAAACCGACCGAGGCGACACCGTAACGGCCCCGTTCTGCATCATGGCGACGGGCAATCTGTCCACCCCGCGGGTGCCGAATTTCAAAGGCATCGAAGCCTTTAAGGGCAAATGGTACCACACCGGCCTATGGCCGCACGAAGGGGTGGATTTCACCGGCCTGCGGGTCGGAATCATCGGCACCGGATCGTCCGGCGTGCAGTCCATCCCGATTATCGCCGCGCAGGCCAAGCACCTGACGGTGTTTCAACGCACCGCGAATTTCAGCCTCCCCGCCCGCAACACGCCGATGGATCCCGAGATCGAGGCGCAGCACAAAGCGCAATACACCGAACGCCGGTTGGCGGCGTACGACACGCCCTTCGGTATCGCCGGCTTCCCGCCCCCCACCAAATCCGCGCTGGATGTCGCACCGGAGGAGCGCGAGGCCCAGTACGAAGCCAAATGGGCCGAGGGCGGCAGCATCAGCTTCTTGTATTCCTATACCGATATCCTGGTGAACAAGGCGTCGAACGACACCGCGTCGGAATTCGTTCGCAACAAAATCCGAGCGATGGTGAAAGACCCGGTCACCGCCGAATTGCTGGCGCCGAAGGACCATCCGATCGGCACCAAGCGCCTGTGCCTCGATACGAACTACTACGAGACCTACAACCGCGATAACGTCACCCTCGTGAATGCTCGGGAAACCCCGATCGAGGGCCTGACAGCGAAAGGCGTGCGCACCAGCGCGGCCGAATACGAATTCGACGCCATCGTGTTCGCCACCGGCTTCGATGCGATGACCGGCGCGTTGAAGGAGATCGACATCCGCGTCGGCAATGGACCGACCCTGGCGGAGAAATGGGACGGCGGGCCGACGACGTATCTCGGTCTGATGGTCGCGGGGTTCCCCAACATGTTCACCATCACCGGGCCGGGCAGCCCGTCGGTGAAAACCCAGATGATCGTGGCAATCGAGCAGCACATGGACTGGATCGCCGACTGCCTGTCCGCCATGCGCGCCCGTGGCATGACCCGGATCGAGCCGACGGTCGATGCCGAACGGAACTGGGTCCAGCACGTCAACGATGTCGCCGATAGCACGCTGTACCCGCTGGCGAATTCCTGGTACGTGGGGGCGAATATCCCGGGCAAGCCGCGCGTGTTCATGCCGTATGTCGGCGGCTTCGCCGGCTACAAGAAGCGCTGCGACGCGGTGGCGGCGAACGATTACGAGGGTTTTGCCATATCGCGGTAGACCCAGGTCCGATCGTGACCGGCCGGCTGGCATCGGACCAGTGCGAAGGTGTGGACCGGCAGGACCTCGGTCCCCCTCGATCCGGTCTTTGCGACGGACCTATGAGGGACGGAACCCGCCGCCGGCAACGATTTCGGTGTTGCCCCAAGAAGGAGAAATCCCGGACAATACCCAGGAAAATCCGCGTGTGGTGAGCCCGGTGGGATTCGAACCCACGGCCCCAAGATTAAAAGTCTCGTGCTCTACCAACTGAGCTACAGGCTCTCACGCGCGGAGGGCGTCTTGAACGCTACTCCGCCCTGCCGGTCAAGCGCTTACCGGCGGGCGAAGACGCATTGCTGCTATTTTTCGTCGGAGGCGAGAGCAACCTTTACGATCCGGTCGGGATCGGTCATGCCGCGCCCCTCGCCGCGCTTGAGCGCATCGATGTGTTCCATGCCGTCGGTCACCTTGCCCCAGATGGTGTATTGGCCGTTCAAGTGCGGCGCCGGGGCGAACATGATGTAGAACTGGCTGTTGGCGCTGTTCGGGTTGGCCGTGCGGGCGGCGCCGACGGTGCCGCGTTCGAATTTGTAGACCCGGCTGAACTCGGCGGTCAGGTCCGGCAGGTCGCTGCCGCCGGTGCCGGTGCCCGTGGGGTCGCCGCCCTGCGCCATGAACCCGTCGATCACCCGGTGAAACGGGGTGCCGTCGTAGAAGCCCTGGGCGGCCAGGGTTTTCACCCGCTCGACATGCAGGGGGGCGATTTCGGGCAGCAGTTCGATCGTCACACGACCGGACTTCAGGTCCATGTAAAGGGTGTTTTCCGGCGCAGCCATGGCGGGTTCCAATCGTAGAGGGATTATTATTGCACGTCGGATGCGACTCGCATCGTCACGATTCGGTCGGGGTTGGTCATCGAGCGGCCTTCGCCGCGTTTGATCGCGTCCACCAATTCCATGCCCTTCACCACCTGCCCCCAGACCGTGTACTGGCCGTCCAGGCCGGCATTCGGCGCGAACATGATGAAGAACTGGCTGTTGGCACTGTTCGGATCGGATGTGCGCGCAGCCCCCACGGTGCCCCGCAGGAAGTGCCGCTTGAGGGTGAATTCCGCCGGCAGATCGGGCAGATCGCTGCCCTTGCTGCCGGTGCCCGTGGGGTCGCCGCCCTGCGCCATAAACCCGTCGATCACGCGATGGAAGGCGATCCCGTCGTAGAATTTCTTGCGGCAGAGGGTTTTCACCCGCTCCACATGTTTGGGCGCGAGGTCGGGGAACAACTGAATGACCACCCGGCCGGATTTCAGTTCGAGGTAGACGGTATTGTCCAGGTCGGTCGCGGCTTGCGCGAAGGCAGCAACGGGCAAAGCGGCGGCGGCGAAGCCGAGCGCAAAGGTGCGGCGATTCATCGGGATCTCCTGCGAGGTTACTTGCGGACGCGCTGCATGACCGCTTCGTAGGTGCGGTGCGGCACGAAGGTCGCGATATCGCCGCCGAGGATCGCGACTTCCTTGACCAAGCGGGATGCGATGAACTGGTGGGTTTCGCTGGCCATCAGGAACACCGTCTCGATATCCGGGGCCATGCGGTAGTTCATGCCGGCCATCTGGAATTCGTAGTCGAAATCGGACACCGCACGCAGGCCGCGCACGATCGAACTGGCGCCGACTTGACGGGCGAACTGGATCAGCAATCCCTCGAACGGGACGACTTCGATGGTCATGCGGTTCTTGTCGGCGATCGCCTCGATTTCGGCTTTCACCATCGCGACCCGTTCTTCGAGGCTGAACATCGGCCCCTTGCCGGTATTGATCGCCACCCCCACCACCAGCTTGTCCAGCAGGCGCGCGGCGCGGGCGATGACATCCAAATGCCCGTTGGTAACGGGGTCGAACGTGCCGGGATACAGGCCGATGCGGCGCGGCATGCCTAATTTATTTTCCGTCATCGCTTCCTTCCTCGGTCGCTCCGTCTTGGGCGCCGGTCTCATCCGTTTCGTCGTCCAGGATGGGGAACACGCTGGTGACGTGTTCGCCCGAATCGACCCGGAACAGGGTCACGCCCATGCCTTGCCGGCCGGTAATGCGCACCTGATCGCCCGGCACCCGGATCAGCCGCCCGGCATCGGTCACCAACATCACATCGTCGCCGGATCGGACCGGGAAGGTCGCAACCACTGCTTTGCCATTACGCGGCGCGAGGGTGATATTGGCAATCCCCTGCCCGCCCCGGCCGGTCATCCGATACTCGTAGGCCGAGGTCCGCTTGCCGAAGCCGCTATCGGTTACCGTCAGCAGAATTTCCTCCGCCAGCTCCATCGCTGCGACCCGTTCGGCCGCCAGCGCGACATCGGCCACGGCTTCCTCATCGGCGGCGGTTTCGGCTTCCTCGTCGTTGCCGGCGCGGCGTTTGGCGTTGGCGATCTTGATGTAGGCGGCGCGTTCTTCCATCGACGCTTTGAAATGGGTCAGGACCGACAAGCTCATGACTTCGTCGTTTTGCAGCAGCTTGATGCCGCGCACGCCGGAACTGTCGCGCCCGGCAAATACCCGCACGGTTTCGTCGGTCAGTTGGAAGCGGATGCAGCGGCCCTTGCGGGTGGCCAGCAGCGCGTCGTCGCCTTCCCGGCAGGTGGCGACGCCGATCAGCTTATCGCCCTCGTCCAGCTTCATCGCGATCAGGCCGGCGGCGCGGACATTGCGGAAGTCGGACAGCCGGTTGCGCCGCACGTTGCCCGACATGGTGGCGAACACCAGATGCAGGCTTTCCCACAGGGTTTCGTCCTGCGGCAGCGGCAGCACGGTGGTGATTTCGTCCGTTCCCAGTTCCGGCAGCATATTCACCAGCGCTCGGCCCTTCGCCGTCGGCCCGGCTTCCGGCAATTTCCAGACCCGCACCCGGAACGCTTTGCCACCGGAGGAGAAGAACAACACCCATTGATGGGTATGTCCGTTGAAGCTGCGGGTCACGATGTCGTCGCCGCGGGTGGAGGCCCCCGACCGCCCGCGCCCGCCGCGATTCTGCGAGCGATAGGTTTCCAGCGAGGTGCGCTTGATGAAGCCGTCGCGGGTGATGGTCACTACCATCTGGCCCGGCTCGATCAGGCTCTCGTCGTCCTGGTCGGCATCGGCGTCGGCGATTTCGGTGCGCCGGGGGGACGCGATCAGGCTGCGCGCCTGGGTCAGTTCCTCCCGCATGACTTCCATGCGGCGAATATGCGACCCCAGAATCTCCAGCAATTCGGCGATGCGGGTGGCGACTTCCGTCATCTCGGCCTGGATTTTTTCGCGTTCCAGCCCGGTCAACCGCGCGAGGCGCAGTTCCAGAATGCCGCGCGCCTGTTCGTCGGTCAGGCGCACCGTGCCATCGGCGGCGATGATGTTGCCGGGTTCGTCGATCAGCGCCAGCAGGGCGCCGATATCCTCGGCCGGCCAGTCCCGATCCATCAACGCCACCCGCGCCGACGCAGCGTCCGGCGCCGCGCGGATAATGCGGATGACGTCGTCGATATTGGCCACGGCGATGGCGAGGCCGACAAGATTATGCGCCCGATCCCGCGCCTTCCCGAGGTCGAATCGCGCTCGGCGGACGATCACGTCTTCCCGGAAGCGAATGAAGCATTCCAGGGCGTCTTTCACCCCCATCTGGCGCGGTTGGCCATTGTCCAGCGCCAGCACGTTGATGCCGAAGCTGGTCTGCAATTGGGTGAAGCGGAATAGCTGATTGAGCACCACCTCGGGCGTGGCATCGCGGCGGATTTCGATGACGATCCGCATGCCGGACCGATCCGACTCGTCGCGCATTTCGCCGATACCCTCGACCTGCTTGGCGCGCACCAGCTCGGCGATCCGTTCCAGCAGGGTTTTCTTGTTCACCTGGTACGGAATTTCCGTCACCACGATGGCCATACGGTCTTTGCGCAATTCCTCGAATTCGGTTTTTGCGCGAACGACGATGGAATCGCGGCCGGTTTCGAACGCGCCTTTGCAGCCGGAGCGGCCGATGATGATGCCGCCGGTGGGGAAATCCGGGCCGGGCACGATCTTCATCAGATCTTCCAGGCTCACGTCGGGGTTTTCCATGATCGCCAGGGTGGCGTCGATGATTTCCCCGGGGTTGTGCGGCGGGATATTCGTCGCCATGCCCACAGCGATGCCATTGGCGCCGTTGATCAGCAAATTGGGGAATTTCGCCGGCAGGACTTTGGGTTCGTGTTCCGATTCGTCGTAGTTCGGCTGGAAATCGACGGTTTCCTTGTCGATGTCTTCCAGCAGCAGTTCGGCCGCCCTGGCCAGCCGGACCTCGGTATAGCGCATCGCGGCGGGGTTATCGCCGTCCACCGAACCGAAATTGCCCTGACCGTCGATCAGCGGCACGCGCAGGCTGAACGGCTGCGCCATGCGCACCATCGCGTCGTAAATCGCGGAGTCGCCGTGCGGATGATATTTACCCATGACATCGCCGACCACGCGGGCCGACTTACGATAGGCCTTGTCGGCGGTGTACCCGGCCTCGTGCATGCCGAACAGAATCCGCCGATGCACCGGCTTCAACCCATCCCGAGCATCGGGCAGCGCTCGGGATACGATCACGCTCATGGCGTAGTCGAGGTAGGAGCGGCGCATCTCGTCTTCCAGCATCACCGGCGTGGAGATGCCGTAGGGGCTGGGAGGCTGGCCGTTGGGATCGTCGGTGGTATCGCTCAAGTTGGGTGCTCGTGGGGTGGTTCAGGGCCGGCTTGATAGGCTGATTCGACGGGGTTGGCGAGTGCCGATCCGACAGCGGTGCCGAGCCGCGCCCGCCGCTGGTGCATGCGCGGTAAACCGCCTGGATGTCGGCGTTGTTCGACGGTCTTGACGCCCCCCATCGCGGCGGCGTTTCTTGCCCGATGGACCCCGCCCCTCCGCCAGTGAACCCGGCACCGCAGCCCCCCGACCCCAAGACCGCGCGCGACATCCGCCGTGAACGGGAGGCCGCTGCGCTGCGCGCCAACCTCCGCAAGCGCAAAGACCAGGCCCGCGCCCGCGACGCCGACGACGCCCCGCCGCCGGACCGCTGACCGCCTACCCCAACCGGCCTTACCCCAGCCGCGCCGCGCCCTCGGCCGCGATATGGGCGATCCGGCCGCCGGCCACCGTCAGCACCGCGCGCGAGGTGCGGGGATCCAGCACCACGATATCCGCCCGCTTGCCCACCTCGATCGAACCACGATCGGTCAGGCCGGTGGCGGCGGCGGGATTGGCGGATATCAGCGCCCAGGCGCAAGCGAGGTCCAACACACCCCGGCCGGCCAGAATCGTCGCCGCTCGCGCCATCGCGGGGTAGAAATAATCCGACGACAGCACGTTGCAGACCCCGATCTCCGCCATCGTCGCGGCCGACGCCCAGCCCAGATGCGACCGCCCCCGCACCACATTGGGGCTGCCCATCACCACGGTGTCGCCGGCTTCCCGAGCGGCGTGGCCGACGGCCTCGGCGATGGGGAATTCGCAGATGCGGGCGCCGCGCTCGCGGAAATAATCGCGCCGTTCCAGCGAATAATCGTCGTGGCTCGCCATCGGCAGCCCGGCCGCGCGCGCCGCCGCGCCGATCCGTTCCAGCCCCGCCGGCACAAGGGCCTCGGTCGCGGCAATCGCCTCGGCCATGGATTTGAACGCATCCATCTTCATGCCGGCGCGATCACTGTATTTCGCCCCGGCGACGGGATCGGCCAGTTTTTGCAGAATCGCCGGGGTGTGATCGTTGAACGCCAGCAGATGCACCCGCCCGGCGGCGATGTCGGCGATGGCGGTGTCGAGCGCGGGAAGGTTGAACGCCTCCCACCGGAGATGGACGCGCATATCGGCGGTCCAAGTCCCCGCCTCCAGCGCGTTCAGCAGGCGCGACCACGCATCGAGGCTGCGCAACCCCGGTTCCCACGACAAGGTAACGCCGTGGAAGGCGGTGGTGATGCCGTTGGCCAGCAACTGCGACTCGGTATCGCGCAACGCCAGATCGGTGGGAAAATCGATGCCGGGGCGGGGTTGCATCTGCCGCTCGAACGCATCGCCGTGGATATCGACGATGCCGGGCAGCACCCAGAGGTCGGAGGCATCGAAGCTGGCATCGGCCTGCACCCCGCTGCCGATCGCGCGGATCGCACCGTCGGCCAGCAGCACATCGGCGTCCGGCGCAAGGCCGGTGGGCAGCAGCATCGCGCCGCCAGTCAGTCGGAGGGATCGCATCGCGGGTTCTTTCAGGGTTCGAAGACGATTTGGACACGTGGGGTCGGGTAGCAGCCGATCGCGAATTCGACGACCGCGCCGGCGCTGTCCACGTTGATGTTTTCGCAGATCAGCACGGGCCGGTTGCGCGGCATGCGCAAGTGTTCGGCCTCGGCCGGGGTGGGTAGGCGGGCGGTGACGCGGGTGACCTGACGCAGGTAATCGGTCACCCCGATCGCACGCAGGGCATCGGTGATCCCTGTATGCGCGTGCAGCGCGTCCAGCATCCCGCGATGGCGGAAATGATGCCGTGCGAGGCTGACCGGTCGGCCATCGGCAAACCCGAGGCGCTCGAACAGCACGACTTTGACCCCTTTGCGCACGCCCAGCCCGATGGCGACCTGCGCGTCGGCGGCGATTTCGCGGAGTTGCAGCACCTCCCCCGAGGGTTCCTTGTTGTGCCGCCGGATCCATTCCGAGAATCGGGTGCGCTGCTCGACGGTGTAATCGAGCACGTCTTCGGCCACGAAGGTGCCGCGCCCCTGTTCGACCCGCACCAACCCCTCGCGGGACAGTTCTTCCAGCGCGCGCCGGACGGTGTGGCGGTTGACGGCGAAGCGGGCGGACAATTCGGCCTCGGTCGGCAGGCGTCCGCCGGGGCTGTGGATGCCGGTGGCGATATCGCGTTGCAGGGTTGCGGCGATTTGTTTCCAGAGCGCGACCCCTTCTTGGCGTTCCAGGGCCTGCCGTACGGACGATGGAGGCACGATGTTCACAGAGGCTTCATCCTTTTCGGCACCATCCATCGTTAAGACGCGCGATGCGTTCGCGCTAAACATACTGTTTGCTCGCGCGATTCAGACCTTCGGCGATGCCGCCTTCGGTCATCGCGCTCAAATGGAAGGTTGACGTTAACCCGGCCCAAGGCTACTTGTCCAGACGTCTAGACATATTTTGGGTCCAGAATGACGGATAAATCACCCACCGACGCACCGAACGCCGCCCGCAAACGCTGGATGGCGGTGCTGGCCCGAGCCGGGGCGAACGCCATCGCCGCGCGGCTGGAGGGAATCGGCGAAATCCCGGCCTTCGTCCGCCTGCGCGGTCCGGAAATCGGGCTGGCCATGGCACGCGGACGGACCGGCGGCGGCGGCGCCCCGTTCAATCTTGGCGAAGTCGCGGTCACCCGCTGCACCGTGCGCGCCGAGGGCGGCCCGATCGGCCATGCCTATGTCACCGGCCGCGACGCCCGCCACGCCGAACTCGCCGCCCAGGTCGATGCGCTGATGCAGGATGCATCCCGAGCAGCGGAGCTGGAACGATCGGTGATCGCGCCGCTGGAGGCTGCCGAAACCGTGCGGCGGGCGACGATCGCGGCGAAAGCCGAGGCAACGAAAGTGCGATTCTTCGCCATGCGGAACATGCGGACATGAACGATACCCTCACTGCCGGCTTCGACGATCCCGTTGCCGGTGCGCAACGCTGCTTTCGCGCCGTGCTCGATGCCATGGCACGCCCCGGCCGCATCGAAACCATCGGCGGCGTCGCGCCCCCCGAACCACTCGGCATCGCGGCTGGGGCCGTGCTGCTGACGCTGACCGATCACGAAACCCCGCTCTGGCTCGATCCCGCTGCCGCCGCCGCGCGGCAATGGCTCGCCTTCCATAGCGGCGCCCCCACCGCCGCCGACCCCGCCACCGCCACCTTCGCCCTCGCGCTCGGCTTGCCCGATCTGACCCGCTTTGCCGCCGGCACGCATGAGGGACCGGAGACATCGGCCACCGTCGTGGTGCAACTCCCGTCGTTGACCGGGGGCACCGCGCTGCGCCTGCGCGGGCCGGGCATCGAAACCACCGCACTGCTGGCGCCCGCCGGGCTGCCGGCCGATTTCCCCGCCATCTGGCAGCGCAATCGCGGCCTGTTTCCCGCCGGCATCGACCTGATCCTATGCGCCGGCGCCGATCTCGCCGCACTGCCCCGCACCGTTGGGATCGAGGAGGCCTGAACCATGTACGTCACTGTCAAAGGCGGCGAAAAGGCGATCGACGCAGCACATGCCTGGATGGCGGAAGAACGCCGTGGCGATCCCGCCGTGCCCGAAATCGGGGTCGCGCAGATCGCCGAACAATTGGGCCGCGCGGTGGATCGGGTCATGGGGGAGGGTTCGTTGTACGACCGCGACCTCGCGGCCCTGGCGCTCAAGCAATCGCAGGGCGATGCGATCGAGGCCGCCTTTCTGCTGCGCGCCTATCGCACCACCCTGCCCCGCTTCGCCCATACCACCCCGATCGATACGGCTTCGATGCGCGCGGAACGGCGGGTGTCGGCGATTTTCAAGGACCTGCCGGGCGGGCAAATCCTCGGCCCGACATACGATTATACCCACCGGCTGCTCGATTTCGCGCTGGCGGCGGGCGGGCCGGTGCCCGCTGCGCCGATGGCCGAACCCGACACCGCCCCGCTGCCACGGGTGCCGGATATCCTCGGGCACGAAGGCTTGTTGGAAGCCGACGCCGACGCCGATGCTACCCTCGACGCCGTCCCCGGCGATCTGACGCGGGAGCCGTTGATGTTCCCCGCCGGCCGCGACATCCGCCTCCAAGCCCTCGCCCGAGGCGACGAAGGCTTCCTCCTCGCGCTCGGCTATTCCACCCAGCGCGGCTACGGCGGATCGCACCCCTTTGCCGGGGAAATCCGCATGGGGGAGGTTTCGTTGGAAATCGAGCCGGCGGAACTCGGCTTCGCGATCGACATCGGCGACATCGTGGTCACCGAATGCCAGATGGTGAACCAGTTCAAAGGCAGCAAAACCGTGCCCGCCCAGTTCACCCGGGGTTACGGTCTGGTGTTCGGCCATGCCGAACGCAAGGCGATGGCCATGGCGCTGGTGGATCGGGCCATGCGCGCCGAGGAACTGGGGGAGGAATGCACCGCCCCCGCACAGAATGTCGAGTTCGTGCTGTACCACTCGGACAACATCGAAGCGACCGGCTTCGTCGAGCATCTGAAATTGCCGCACTACGTCGATTTCCAGAGCGAATTGCAGAACGTCCGGCGCATGCGATCCGAATTGCGGGAGGCCGCCGAATGACCGAGGGTTACAATTTCGCCTATCTCGACGAGCAGACGAAGCGGATGATCCGCCGCGCGCTGCTGAAAGCGGTGGCGATCCCCGGGCATCAGGTGCCGTTCGGATCCCGCGAGATGCCGCTGCCCTACGGTTGGGGGACCGGCGGCATTCAGGTCACCGCATCCAT
>JANXMB010000047.1 GCA_025354865.1 Acetobacteraceae bacterium
TCCGCGCCCTCATCCAATTCGATCAGGGAAATCAGCGCATGCGTGGCGCCGGTCCGCGCCCGCACGGCGTTGGCCACGGCGGCGGCGGCTTCCTCGGTCATCGGCGCCTCCAACGCCACGCCTTGCAGGCCGAAAACGTCGTGCAAGTCCTTGAAATGCCGCACGATCGTGCCGCTGCGGAAAATGTGCTCGGCGTTCGGCAGATGGCCCAGGCGGCCGGCGATCGCGCCGCTGGTGAAGGTCTCCACCACCGCCAGCGTCCCTTTTGCCGCCGTCAGCTCGGCCAGCACCACGCCTTCCAGGGTGCGGTCGTCCTCCGCCATGATGAAGTTGCCCATGCGCTGGCGCACCGCCTCGGCGATCGGTGCCAGCTTGCGGTGCACGTCGTCCATGTCGGACCCGCGCACCGTCAGCTTCGTTTCCAACTGCGGATAATGCGCTCGGAATCCCAGCTTCACCCCACCGGAGGGATCCAGGTCCTCGATCCCCTTCAGCATCTCGTCGGCATGCGACTCGCCGATGCCGTACGAATGGAATCGTTTCAAATAGATCGAGGCCGGCGCACCGGAGCGGGCCAGAATGCGGGGAATGACCTGTTCTTCCAGCATGCGGCGCATCTCGCGCGGCACGCCGGGGGTGAAGAAGAAGCGGGCCTTGCCGATATCGACGGCGAAACCGCAGGCGGTGCCGATCGGGTTGTCGATCATTTCGGCGGTGGACGGCAGCATCGCCTGCTTCACGTTGTTCGGCGGCATGACCCGGGCGCGCTTGGTGAAAAACGCCTCCATCGTCGTGAGCCATTCCTGGTTCAGCGCAAGTTCGACCCCGGCGGCCTGGGCGGCGATTTCCTGCGACAGATCGTCCACGGTCGGGCCGAGGCCACCGTTCACGATCACCGCATCGGCGCGGGTGCCCGCCAGCTTAAAGGCCGCAAGCAAAGTGTCGCGATCGTCGCCCACGGTGGTTTCCCACACGACGGACAGGCCGACATCTTCCAGCTTCTGCGCCATGTAGGAAAAATTGGTGTTGGTAATCTTGCCGGTCAGCACTTCGTCGCCGGTGCAGATGATCTCGATGCGCATGGTTCCCCCCGTTCGGTCGGGCGGGAGGTTCGGGGATTGGGGGGCCGAGGGCAAGGGGGTGCCCTACGGCCGCCCCACCGCCGGCAGATCGAGCCATGCGTCTTCGAGCCGCCAGCCGGTATACATGCCGTTGCCGTTGATCGTTACGTTCTTCACCCAGGGTTGCTGGCAGGTCCCCGAGCGCGGGTGGAAGATAATGGGGCGGGCGAAATCCTGTTGGAGGCGTTTGTCGATGTCCCAGACCATGGCGCGGCGTTTCGCGAAATCGGTTTCCCGCGACTGCGCATCCACCAACGCATCGATCTCTTTGTTGCAATAGCCGGAGAAATTGCGACTCGCACCGCACACGTAATTTTCGTAAAATTGAATATCCGGATCGTCGCCGCCCGATCCCGTCAGGTTCAACGCCAAAGCGTAATCTTTCTTCGTCAGCCGCACCGGCCAGATCGCGGTCTCGATCGGCTCCATCTCGGCATCGATATAGATGCTCTTGAGCTGGTCGATCAGAATGACCGAGGGATCGCGATGCTGCGGCACATTCCGCGCCGCCAGCTTCACCGCCAGCCGCTTGTCCGCCCCGTAGCCCCGCGCCTCCATCAAGCTTCGGGCTTTGGCGCGGTTTTGTGCGACATTGCCGTCGTAGCCGGGCAAGGCGCGCAGCATGTCCGGCGGCAGGCCCCAGACGCCTTCGGGCGGCGGCAGCAATGCGCCACCCTGGTCGCTTTTGCCCTCGGATAGGATGTCGATGAACGATTTCCGGTCGAGCGCCAGGGCCATCGCCTCCCGGATTTCGGGCTGGTCGAACGGGGGAACGGCGCGGTTGATCAGCAGGTTGACCGATAGATTGTTGGGCGACAGCACGCATTGCGCGGCCGGTGCCTGGGTCTGGATGTCCTTCACGATCGGTACCGGCATTTCGTACGGAAACGTCATATCGAACTTACCCGCCACGAATCCCAGCGCCGCCGTTGCTCGGTTTGGCACGATGGTGAATTCGATCCCGTCGAGATAGGGCAGGCCGGGCTTCCAATAATCGCGATTTTTCTCCAACCGGATATATTCGTTTCGCTTATATTCGACGAAACGATAGGGGCCGGTGCCGATCGGGGCGGTGCGCATTTGCGCCGGCGTCGTATGGCAGGGGTAGACCGGCGAATAACCCGCCGCGAGGAAGGCCAGAAACGACGGTTGCGGCCGTTGCAGATGAAATACGACCTCCTGCGGGCCTTTCGCTTCGATACCGGTCACGTTGGTATACCAGCCCTGGCGCGGATTGATCCGCATCTTCTCCGCCGCGATGCCGCGAATGCGATCCCAGGTGCAGACGACATCGGCGGCGGAGAACGGTTTGCCGTCGTGCCATTTCACCCCCGCACGCAGTTTCAAGGTCAGATCGGTGCGGGTATCGTTCCACGCCCACTCCGTTGCTAATTCAGGACGGATGGTGTCGGGGCGGTTCTGCGGAATGTGCTGATCGTATAGTATCAGGTTGTTGAACACGCCCATCGTCGGCGTGATCACGGAGTTGCTGGTTTCCTCGTGGATCGACATGTCGCCGGGGCTGTCGCGATGCAGGATGCGCAAAATGCCGCCGTCGTGTTGCGCCATCGCGGGCACGGCCGACAGTGTCGCGACCAAAACCGACGCGACCAGCGCCACGAATAACCGACGCATCATGGCACAGACGCTCCCATTTGGATATTTCCTGGATCGACATCCACCTCGCCACAGGGGGCGGGGGTGGTCAAGCGAGCGGCATAAACCTAGGCTGCACGGCTATGACCCCCACCGTAAATCCTGATCGCCTCTGGCAATCCATCCTCGACATCGCGGCGATCGGCCCGACGCCGGATGGCGGCAGCAACCGCATGGCCCTGACGCCCGAGGACACCGCCGCCCGCCGGCTGTTCCAGGGCTGGTGCGACGATCTGGCGTTGCATCGGGAACAAGATGCTATCGGCAACATGTTCTTCCGCCGCGAAGGCACGGTGCCGACCGATGGCGCCGTCGCATTCGGCAGCCATCTGGATACGGTGCCGACCGGCGGGCGCTTCGACGGTATTTTCGGGGTGATGGCCGGTTTGGAAATCCTCCGCGCGCTGCACGACGCCGGGCATCGCACCCGAGCACCGCTGGAATTGGTGAACTGGACGAATGAGGAGGGAAGCCGGTTTCGCCCGGCCATGATGGGCAGCCGCGTGCATGCCGGCGACATGACGCTGGAAGCCGCGCTGGCGATCGCCGACGATGCTGGCACGACCGTTGCCGAAGCGTTGCAAGCATCCGGTCAGGCCGGCCCGCTGACCCCGTCCCCGCGCGGTTGGGCCTGCTGGCTGGAAGCGCATATCGAGCAAGGCCCGGTGATGGAGGCGACCGCCACCGATATCGGTATCGTTACCGGCACCATGCACGCCCGCTATTTCCAGATGGTCGTGACCGGGGAGCCGAGCCATGTCGGCCCGACAACGATGGACCGGCGTCGCGATAGCCTTGCGGCGGCGGCGGAGATCGTTCTGGCGGTGGAGAAAATCGGTCTGACGGCGGAGCCGGGCGGCCGTGCCTCGGCCTCGTGGATCGAGAATTATCCCAACGCGCGCGGCAATGTATCCAATATCACCCGGCTGCATTGCGATGTGCGGCACGATCGCGCGGCCGATGCCATCGCCATGGAATCCGCCCTGCGCGACGCCATCGCAGCCATCGCCGCTCGGCGTCTGTTGCGTATCGATATCGATCCCTACGCAACCTTCGGGCCGATCCATTTCGACGCCAACCTATGCAACCTGCTGCGCCGCAAAGCCGAGGCAAGGCAGTTGACCGTGCGCGACATGACCGCTGCGGCCGGGCACGACTCGGTGCTGCTCGCGCCGTTGTGCCCAAGCGCGATGCTGTTCATCCCGAGTGTCGGCGGGATCACGCATAATCCGCTGGAATATTCGACGAAGGAGCAGGTGGCACGGGGCGCGCAGACGATGCTGGACGCGGTGCTCGACCTCGCGGGGTAGGGGTTCCGGCTGGCCGGGATAATTCCGCAGCGGACCAGATCGCTGGCCGAGGGCGCAACCGGAAGCAACGCCAGTCGGCGATATTTCGGGTTCTTTGTCATTAAAATGGTCATTTGACATAAAAAGAAATTGGGCTATGAGCGGGTTTCGCCATTCAGGATTAACACCATGTTACGATCTGCTTTAAAATTCGGCATTGTCGCCTTGGCCGCCGCGACGGTGATGCTTGTGCAGCCTGCGCGCGCCACCATCACAACGCTGACCCTCGATCTGTCGTCGCTGCCGGTCGGCGCGTTCTCCGGCGCGCTCTCGGTGGACGGTTTCGTTCTGACCCCGGCGCTCGGGCAGTCCAGCATTCCGCAGATCGTCAATTCCGCTGGGGTCTACAACCTGCAAAGCACCAGCAGTGTCGGCGCCGGTGGCGCGGATACTTGGCTGACGCGGGTCGGTGGCGGCGTGTTCTCGATGGTGTCGGTGCAGTTGGCCGCGCTGGGCGGCGATCGCGGCTCCTACGGGATCGCCATTTCGAACGGCGCTGCCGGGTTCGTCGTCGGGTCGCGGTACGGCTCGCCCGTATCCAGCACCTTCACGACCTACGACCTGACCGGGGTCACGGCCCTGTCCGGCCAAGCGGCCATCGACCTCGATCCTGTCAGCGACAACGGCAACAACTTCGCCATCGCCGCAATCACGGTTTCGTTCGACAACGCTGTGCCGGAGCCCGCCACGCTCGGCTTGTTCGCCGTTGGCATCGGAATGGTTGGCATGATCCGCCGCCGCAAGCGGGTCTGACGCGATCCTGGGGACTTAGTACAGCACGGCGCTCGGCCGGCTGGGATACGATCGGGCGGGGGCAACCCCGCCCGTTTTGCATGCGGGCGACGCCAGCCGAGCACCGCAGTCGCAACGGCCCGTTGTCTTCCGCCGCCGAACACCCTATCCCGCGCGGCAACGCACTCCATCGCCGGGATATCTCGTTTATGACGACGCCGCTTCTGTTCCAGCCGATCGCCTTCCGTTCGGTGACCGCACCCAACCGCATCGTGGTGGCACCGATGTGCCAATACAGCGCCACCGACGGGCTCGGCGACGATTGGCATGTCCAGCACCTCGGCGCGCGCGCGGCCGGCGGCGCGGGGATTGTGATGGTGGAGGCGACGCATGTGTCCGACATCGGGCGCATCACGCCGGGCTGCCTCGGCGCTTATAACGACAGCCATCGCGCCCTGCTGACGCGGCTCGCGTCTATCATTACCAAATGCGGCGCGGTGCCGGCGATCCAGATCGCCCATGCCGGGCGCAAGGCGTCCTGCGCGGTGCCGTGGAATGGCGGCAAGCCGATCGCCCCGGCCGATGGCGGCTGGGTGCCGGTGGCGCCGAGCGCCATTCCGATGATTCCGGGGTCGGTCGATCCGCATCCGTTGTCCACGACCGAGGTCGCCGAAATCTCCGGCCAGTTCGCCGCGTCGGCCCGCATGGCGCGGGAAGCCGGCTTCAAGATCGTCGAAATCCATGCCGCGCACGGCTATCTGGCGCATTCCTTCCTGTCGCCGATTTCCAACCACCGCAACGACCAATACGGCGGCGATCTGGCCGGGCGGTCGCGCTTCCTGATGGAAACCATCGAAGCGGTGCGCGGCGAATGGCCGGACGAGCTGCCGCTGTGGGTGCGCCTGTCCTGCACCGATTGGATGCCGAACGGCCTGACCCTGGCCGACCAGATCGCGGTCGTGAAGCGCATCCAGGCGACGGACATGGTCGATCTGATCGATTGCTCCTCGGGCGGGGTGTCGAACGACCAGAAGATCCCGTCTCTGCACCCCGGCTATCAGGTGCCCTTCGCCGATGCGATTCGTCGCGAGACCGGCATGGCGACCGGCGCGGTGGGCATGATTACCGAACCGACCCACGCCGCCGAAATCCTGGCGAACGGGCGGGCGGACGTGGTTTTACTGGCGCGCGCCCTGCTCGCCGATCCCTCCTGGCCGTTGCGCGCCGCCAAGGCGTTGGGTGTGAAACCCGCGCTGCTGCCGCAATATCTGCGCGCTGCCCTGTAACACTCGGAACCGGAGTTCTCCCGATGCGCCTGCTGCTTCTGACGACGCCCGCCATGGTGCTGACTGCGGCCCTGGCCGGCTGCGGGCCGGAAAAGAACGAATTTGCACCCCCGTGCCCCCGCCCCAGTCTGGTGCGCGGGCTGGAGGATTTGACCCGCTTCCGCCCGGATGGCGGCAAGGACCTGACCGACACCGTCGTCCAAGGCCGGCTTGTCAGCTTGGGCGGGGAGTGCCGGTTCGTCGAGCGCGGCAAGTCCCCGGTGGAAGTATCGGTTGCGATCTCCGCCGAGTTCCAGCGCGGCCCGTCGATGCAGGGGCGCCAGATCGCGGTGCCGTTGTTCATTGCGGTGACCGAGGGCGGAGTCGTGCTGGACAAGCAGATCATGCAGTTCCCGGTGGAATTCCCGGCCAATGTCGATCGGGTCGCGCTGACCAGCCAGCCGTTGCGCATGGTGCTGCCGACGACTCCGAGCAAATCGCCGGCAGCCTTCGGTGTTGTCGCCGGGTTTCAACTGACCCCGGCCGAAATCGAGACCAACCGCCAACGCGCGCCCTCGCGGTAGAGCGCGATGACTGTAGGCCGCATCGGAACGCCAACATTGCCCCAAACCGCAAAAGGTCGGATATTGGGGACATGAGCGATGATCCACCGAAAGACCGTCCCAACCAGGGACGACGCCGGAGCAGCAAGAACCAGGACTGGGAAATCCCCCCGGCCCTGCGCCCGAATCCAGGCGATTACGCGTTCGACCTCGAACATGCGCTGAAATCGGTGGTCGGTTTGAAGACCTACGTCCCCGCCGACGCCTTCACCGCGAATACTCTGGGCACCGAACGGGCGGGTAGCGGCGTGTTGATCCGGGACACCGGGTTGATTGCCACGATCGGCTATTTGATTACCGAGGCCGAAACCATCTGGATTACCGGCAACGACGGGCAGGTGGTGCCCGGCCATGCGCTGGCGATGGACCAGGAAACCGGATTCGGTCTGGTGCAGGCGTTGGGGAAGCTCGATCTACCGCACCTCGAAATCGGGGACTCCGACAGCATTAAGGTCGGCGATCAGGCGGTGATCGCGGCGGGCGGTGGGCGTCACCATGCGGTGGAAACGCGGCTGGTCGGGCGGCAGGAATTCGCCGGCTATTGGGAATATGCGCTCGACGACGCGCTGTTCATCGCGCCCGCGCACCCGTTCTGGGGCGGCTGCGGCTTGATCGGCACCGACGGCAAGCTGATGGGCATCGGCTCGTTGATCCTGCAACAGGGCGATCAACGCGGTCGCCGGCTGGACATGAACATGGTTGTGCCGATCGGCATGCTGTCCCCCATCCTGTCCGATCTGTTGACCTACGGGCGGGTCAATCGCCCTGCGCGCCCCTGGCTGGGCATGTACGCGACCGAATCGGGCGACTCCATCGTCGTCGGCGGCATCGCCGATAACGGTCCGGCCGAGCAGGCGGGTTTGCGCCCAGGCGATAAGATCCTGACCGTCAACGATGAAGAAATTCCCGATCTCGTCGGCCTCTGGCGCCGGGTGTGGTCGTCGGGCAGTGCCGGGGCCGAGGTTCGGTTGCGGGTCGAGCGCGATGGCAATTCGCTGCGGGTCAGTATGCGGTCTTCCGATCGCGCCAGTTTCCTGAAATCCCCCCGCCTGCACTGACGCGGCTGGGGGCACGCCCCGGATCGCGCAAACGGCAGATCGAAAAGCGCCGATGAAGACGAAAGGTCGTGGTCGATGGGCCAATTGCGGGGCGCGATCGTGCCGGTCACTCCATTCCAGCAGAATTGCGCCATTCTGTGGGACGACGAAGCCATGCGGGCGATCGTGGTCGATCCCGGCGGCGATGTGGACCGCATCCTGGCCGCCATCGAACAATGCAAGGTCGGGGTGGACCGCATTCTGCTGACGCACGGGCACCTCGATCATGCCGGCGGCGCCGCCGGTCTGGCCGAGGCGCTGCAAGTGCCGATCGAAGGGCCGGATATCCGCGATAAATTCCTTCTGGACGGGATCGCCGCGCAAGCCGCCGGCTACGGGTTCGATGCACGCAACTGCACCCCCGACCGTTGGCTGACGGAGGGGGAGACGGTGACAATCGGCACCCATCGTTTCGACATCCTGCATTGTCCCGGCCACACACCCGGCCATCTGGTCTTCGTGAACCACGCCGCCAAACTCCTGCTGGCGGGCGACGTGCTGTTCCAGGGTTCGGTCGGGCGCACCGATTTTCCCTACGGCGATACGGCGGCGCTGATCGACGCGATCAAGACCAAGCTGTTGCCGTTGGGCGACGATTTCGAATTCCTCTGCGGCCACGGCCCGGGATCGAGCATTGGCGCCGAGCGCGTCGGGAACCCGTTTTTACGGTGAGACCGATCGTCCGGGAGGATGGCCGAGCAGAGGCGTTCCTGGACGGCTTGCGCCAGTTCGCCGGGTTCGGGGCGGCGACGGTCGAATTCGACGACGGCGGCCTGCGCTATTTCGTCAATGAATACTGGACATCCGCGCAACGCCGCAGCCACAGCCTGCACGAGGTCAGCTATCGCGCCTGCTTCAAAGCCCAGCTCCCGGAATTTTTCATCCAGCGCCTGACCGATGGCGGCGACACCGTCTACGACCCGTTTTCCGGCCGAGGCACCACCGCGTTGCAGGCCGCGCTGATGGGCCGACGCCCGGCAGCGAACGATATCAATCCCTTGAGCGCGATGCTGGTGGCGCCTCGGTTCGCCCCGCCGGAGGTCGCGGCCGTGCGCGAGCGGCTGGGCGCGATTCCGCCCGTGGATGCGCCCTTCGCCGACGAGCCCGATCTATCGGTTTTCTATCACCCCGAGACGTTACGCCGGCTTCGCGGGCTGCGGGCCTGGTTGCTGGATCGAGCGCCGGACCCGGTGGATGCCTGGATCCGCATGGTGGCGCTGAATCGGCTGACCGGGCACTCGCCGGGGTTCTTCTCCGTTTACACCCTGCCGCCCAATCAAGCGGCGTCAGTGGCGTCGCAGCGGCGGATCAACGCGACCCGCAATCAGGTGCCGCCGCCGCGCGACACCGCCGGCATCATCCTGAAAAAGACCCGTTCCTTGCTGGCCGACGGCCACCCGCCGCCGCATCCGCAAGCCATGCTGACGACCGGGGTTGCCTGGGCGACGCCAGGCCTGACCGACGCGTCGGTGGATTTGCTCGTCACCTCCCCGCCGTTTTTGGACATCGTGGATTACGAGGGCGACAACTGGCTCCGCTGTTGGTTCGCCGGCATCGACCCCGCCACCGTCCCCATTGCGCGTCATGCCACAATCCCAGCCTGGGAGCGGTTCGTCCGATCCTGCTTCCAGGAATTCGCCCGCATCGTCCGCCCCGGCGGTTACGTCGCGTTCGAAGTGGGGGAGGTCCGTGGCGGCAAAGTGCTGCTGGAACGCAACGTCGCCGCAGCGGTCGAGGGGCTGCCGTTCCACATACTGGGCACGATGGTCAACCAGCAGGCGTTCACCAAGACCGCGAATTGCTGGGGCGTGGGCAATAACGCCAAGGGCACAAACACCAACCGGATCGTGCTGATGCAGCGGGTTGGGGGGTAACACCGAGCCGCTGCTATGGCCCCATTCCCCAACCCTTGCTAGACGATCCTGCAAGCCAGGAGACCAACCGTATGTCCGACGAAGCCACCCTGATCGCCCGCAAAGACGGCCGCATCGGCCGCATTCTGATGAACCGCCCGAAGGCGCTGAACGCGCTCGACAGCAATATGATCCAGGGTAGCCTCCGCGCCCTCAAGGAATGGGCCAACGATCCGCATGTGCATGCCGTCACGATCGAAGGGGCGGGCGACCGAGCGTTCTGTGCCGGCGGCGATGTGCGGGCGCTGCGGGAGTGGCAGACAACGGGAAACCGCCATTTGGCCGACCAATTCTTTACCGAGGAATACGAACTCAACCTGCTGATCGCCAACTACCCGAAACCCTATATCGCGCTGATCGACGGCATCTGCATGGGCGGCGGCATCGGTATGGCGGTGCACGGGGCCTATCGGGTGGCGACGGAACACGCCGATTTCGGCATGCCGGAGACCATCATCGGCTTCTTCCCCGACATCGGCGGGACCTATCTGCTGCCTCGGCTGCCGGGCGAGTTGGGCATGTATCTCGGGCTGACCGGCCTGCGCATCAAGGGCACCGACGCCGTGCATGCCGGTTTCGGCACCCATTTCGTGCCGCGCGCCGATCTGCCGGCTTTGTCCGCCGCCTTGGCGGAAGACGGCTTGCCCGCATTGGCGCGTTTCGCCCAGGCGCTGCCGGACTTCGCCCTCGCGCCGCATCGGGCGACCATCGACTATTGCTTCAGCGCCCCGACGATGCTGGATATCGTGGCACGGCTGGAGGCGGATGGGTCCGATTGGGCCAAGGCGGCACTGAAAGGCTTGCGCGCGGTGTCGCCGACCGCCCTGTGTTTCACCCTGGAAGCGCTGCGGCGCGGGGCCAATTTGAACTTGGCGGACGCCCTTGCCGCCGAATTCGCGCTGACCAAAACCACCATGGCCTATCCCGACTTCGCCGAGGGCGTGCGCGCCATGGTCGTCGACAAGGATCGCACCCCCAAGTGGCAGCCGCCGCGGATCGAGGACGTGGACCAGACCGTCGTTGCGGCGATGTTCGGATGAACGACAGCGTCGAATCCCGCGCGTCCTGGGTCGTCGCGGTTGTCGCCCTGGTCATCCTGGCGGTGGCCTATGGCGGCCCCTTGCTGGTAGCGGTGGCGCTGAAACCGATCGCGGCCGAGTTGGGGACGCCGCGTTCGGTGCCGACCCTGGCGACGTCGTTGTCGTTCGTCGGCGCGGGGGTCGGCGGTATCTTCATGGGCTGGCTATCGGAGCGGATCGGAATCCGCATCGTGGTAGCGTTCGGTGCGACGATGATCGGGGGCGGCTTGTGGTTGGCGTCCTCCGGCGGCGTCACCCAGCTTTACGTCGGCTACGGCGTGTTCATGGGTCTGCTCGGCGCGTCCTGCATGTTCTCCCCGATCATGACCTATGTCAGCCGATGGTTCGATAAACGCCGCGGCACGGCGGTGGCGCTGATATCCTCCGGCCAATACGTCGCCGGCATTATCTGGCCGGCGATTTTCCAGATCGGGGTGGAAACCATCGGCTGGCGGCGCTGCATGGTGCTGTTCGGCGCGTTGGTCGCCGTGGTGGTGGCACCGCTGGCGCTGATATTCCTCCGCACCCCGCCGGTCGCCCCGGCGCATGGGTCCGTGCACCACGGTCCGGCCCGAGGCACCCTTGTCGCCGGCATGCACCCGGAATGGGCAATGGTCGCGCTGTCCGCCGCGATTTTCTGCTGCTGCATGACCATGTCCATGCCGATGGGGCACGTGGTGGCGCTGTGCGGCGATCTTGGTATCGGCCCCGCCCACGGTGCCGCCATGCTGTCGGTCCTGCTGGGCTCCGCATTCCTGGCGCGGCAGTTCTGGGGCTGGCTGTCGGACCGGATCGGCGGGTTGCAGACGGTGCTGTGCGGATCGATCGCCCAGGCGGTGGCCATGTCGGGCTTTCTGACAACCAGCAACGAACTGGGGTTGTTCGCCGTTTCCGCCGCGTTTGGATTGGGTTACGCCGGCCTGATTCCGGCCTATGTGCTGACCGTGCGCGCACTCTATCCCGCAACCGAAGCCGGTTGGCGCGTGCCGACCGTCTTGTTCGCCGGGCTGCTCGGCATGGCCGGCGGCGGTTGGGCGGCCGGGATGCTCTACGACTTCTTCGGCTTTTATACGCCGGCCTTCGCGGTCGGGGTTCTGTTCAACCTGCTGAATGTCGCGATCGTCGCACCGCTGGTGCTGCGCACCCGCCGTCTGGCGTTGCGCGCCGCATTCGGGTAGCGCCGAGGCCGGCAGACCGACCGATCCCGCTTTTCAGCAGTCTGCTGGATCGCGATGCGTTCGCTCTCGCTCACGTATCGCGATCTAGCCTATTGTTTGTTCGCGCGATTCAGACCTTCGGTGATTCCACCTTCGGTCATCGCGCTCTAGAGCACGATGCGTTCGCTCTCGCTCACGTCTCGCGCTCTAGCCTATTGTTTGTTCGCGCGATTCAGACCTTCGGTGATTCCACCTTCGGTCATCGCGCTCTAGACCATGATCGTTTGAGGTTGCACGCAATCTCGGCGTTGGATCATGGTCTAAGCCTTTGTTTGAGAGGGTGATTCACGCCCGAGGTTGAAGTCAAGCTCAGGCGATCACGCTCTAAACGGCGGGCTGGCTGGCTTTCGCTTGCGTCAGCCATTCCGTCAGCTTGGCGGTCAGCGCCGCCATGGTCAGCGGCTTGGTCAACTGATCGTCCATCCCGGCGGCGAGGCTGGTCTCTCGGCTGCCTGCCATGGCATGCGCGGTCAAGGCAACGATCGGGGTGCGCCGGTTCAGCGTGGGTTCGAGTTGGCGGATCGTGCGGGTGGCCTCGTAACCATCCATCTCCGGCATCTGGCAGTCCATCAGCACCAGATCGAACGTACCCTTGCGGTAGGCCTCCACCGCTTCCAACCCGTTGAACGCCGGAACGACGGAACAGCCGAGGATCTCCAGCAGGGCCGTGGTTACCCGCATATTGGCGGGATTGTCTTCGACCAGCAGGATGCGCGCCTTGCTGTGTCCCGCCGCTTGCAGCGCCGCCTGGAATTCCCGAGCAACGGCGGATACGCCGACATCGGCCGAGCGGACGGGGGAGGGGGGGGCGGCCGGCGTGGGTACCGAGGGGGGCGGGGCGATGCGATGCGGTTGCGCGACCGGTTCGGCCGGCATCGGGATGGTATCGCCGATTTCCATGCGGACCGTGAACCAGAAGGTGGAGCCGACGCCGGCTTTGCTGTCGAGGCCGATCTCGCCATCCATCATCCGGCAAAGCTGGCGCGCGATGGACAAACCGAGCCCGGTGCCGCCGAAGCGACGGGTCATCGAGGCATCCGCCTGGGAGAAGGCTTCGAACACCAGATCATGCTTATCGTCCGGCACGCCGATGCCGGTGTCGGTGACTTCGAACCGCACGGTCAGCATCTTGTCCTGCTGTTCCGCCCGAGACAAGGCGACTGCGATCGAGCCATGCTGCGTGAATTTCACCGCATTGCCGACCAGATTGCCCAGCACCTGCAACAACCGGTGCTTGTCGCCGATCAGTACGACATTCAGATCGTCCGGCACCGACACCGACAACGTCAGACCCTTGGCCCGCGCCTGCTCGGCGAACTGCACCCGCAAATCCTGCACCAGTGCCGGAAGGTGGAACGGCGCTTTTTCCAGCGTCAGACGCCCGGCCTCGATCCGCGAGAGGTCGAGGATGTCGTCGATCAGCCGCAGCAGCGCCTGGCTCGATTGCGAGGCCAGTTCGGTGTAGCTGCGCTGCGCCTCCGACATCTGGGTGGTCTGCATCAGCTCGATCATGCCGACCACGCCGTTCAGCGGCGTGCGGATTTCGTGGCTCATGTTGGCCAGGAATTGGGTCTTGGCTTGATTGGACAGTTCCGCTTGCCGCAGCGCCTGCAAGGTTTCCGCTGCCTTGCGCCGCAGATCGTCCAACATGGTGTTGAACGCGAGGCCGAGGCGACGGATCTCGCGCGGCACCGCACCGCGGAATGCCGGC
The DNA here is from genome assembly GCA_025354865.1 of Acetobacteraceae bacterium. Taxonomy (GTDB): domain Bacteria; phylum Pseudomonadota; class Alphaproteobacteria; order Acetobacterales; family Acetobacteraceae; genus Rhodopila. The sequence goes on from JANXMB010000047.1 coordinate 13,764, forward strand.
ACCGATACTTCGTCGTTGCCGTCCAGCACGGCTTCGGCGGTCGATGCGACCACTCGCACCGGGCGCGCGAGGTAAAGTGCCAGCAACCAACTGAACAAGGCGGCGGTCACGAAGGATGCGACCGCAATGATGCTCGCCATCTGGTTCACGGTGCTGGCCCGCCGCCGCAGTTCGGAGATCGGCTGCGGCACCATGACGCCCCAGCCGGTTTCTGGGACGACGGCGTAGCCTGCGATCATGTCGTCGCGAAAGGCGGGCGAATAGAATTGATCGACCCCGGTTTCGCGGCGGATCATGGCAGCGACCACGTTCACCCCGGAAATATCGCGGGAGGCCGCGACCCAGTCCTTCAGCGGATGGCCGATAACCTGGCCCTTGGCATCGGTTATGACGGCATGTCCGTGATCGCCGAACGCGATGGCCTGCTGTAACGACACGAGGTAGCGGGTGCGCACGATGCCCAGCGCCATGCGGCCATTGGGCAAGGGTTTCAGAATATAGAAGACCGGATTGTTTTTCGTGTCGTGATATAGATTGGACATCGTGACTTCCGACGAACCGCCGCGCGGCAGCGCCCGCAGGTCCCTCAGCAGCTTTTCGTTCACCGGTTGCACTTCGGATTCGGGCAGTCCGCGCATCCAGCTTTCGATGCTGCCGTCGGCCGCCAGGACGCAGACGTGGACCACTTCCAACGATGTCAGCAGATCGGCCAGACCGGCGACAGGCTTGTCGAGCGCGCCGGATTCAATGGCCACGCCAAAGACCGCTTTCAGGTCCTTCACATAGCGCGACATGGTGGAGGTCAGGTTGCGGGCGACGAGCAGATGGCGTTCGCGCACGGAGTCGAGTTCGTTCTGGAAGGAGGTACGGCCTTCCCACAGCGCAAGCACCCCGATGGGCACAGCGGCCACCAGGGTAAATGCGATAAACAGAAGATGGTGCATCCGCAACGCAAACCACGCTCGGCGTCCCGTTGTCGGTCGGGCGATGTCCGCGCGTTTCGTTTTCTCGCTGTTCCGCGGTTCCCCTTCCGCAGAAGGGCGGTTATTCCGCTCCATCCGTTCGATCCTCTGCTACCGGCATGTTTTCCGGCTTAAACCGAACGGAGCTTGCACCGGTTGGGCGGTGGCAGTCCAGGGGGCACGACGCAGCCCATATTCGCCACGAACCGCGTGGAGGACAGGAACGGTTCGACTGCATCAATAGGCCGAACCGACTATCCCCTGCGCCGCGCGCCGACGCATCAGGCCGATCCCCGCGAGGCCAACGGTCAACAGGGCGAACGTGCCCGGTTCCGGGATGTTCGGATTGTTCGAGATGCCGGCGTTTTGCGACACGATCACCCCGATCGCATTGCCCAGCGCCAGCGCATCGTCCACCGCTTGCGGTGTATGGATGCCGCCGACGACACGGCTGAAGGTGGAACCCAGGTCGCCGCTGGATGCTGCCTGGAAGCCGGCGAAGGTTTCGGAGATCGGGCAGATCAGCGGGCTGCCGTTATAGAGCGGGTTGGCGGTGAAATCGGCCAGCAACGGCGCCTGCGTGCCGGCGTTGTTGCAGTCGCCCGCGTTGGAGATCGAATAGGTGGTGGCACCGACGGTGCAGGCGATGGTATCGCCAGCCGCGTTGCGGGTCGTCGAACCGCCGTTGCAATAGGCCTGCGACGCCACGGTGACCTGGACCGCATCGGTGCCGAAATACGTTGCCAGCACCGTCGCCGCCGCGCCGCTGAACGCGGGGTGCCCGGCCACGTAGTCGGGATGCGGCGGTGTTGCGATAAGCGAGTTCCATGTCGGGTCGCACGTCGTGAAGTTCGTATTCAGCGTCGCCCAATCGGTATTGCAATCCCGAATGGCGGTGATCGGGCGCCACCGGTTGTTGGAATACTTCGCGTTCCAGGCCGCAGCCCCGGCATCCGACATCGCGGCGGCGACCAACGCGTCCTCCTGGCTATGCTGCAAAAGGCTCAGGCCGGTCTGCAAGGCTGCGGCATCCGCGATTTGCAGAAAATGGCCCGGCGGCTGATAGGTGCCGCCCGGATCGTTCCAATAAAGCGCGGCCGTCGCCTGTGCTGCGGTCTGCGGCGCGAAGCCAGCCGTCGTGCACTTCGCCGCGATCGACGGCGAGAGCGCCACCGATGAGCCTTGGCACTCGGTTTGCAGCAGTTGCAACGCGTAGGCGGCGGAATCGAGTGCTGCCGGACCCGGCACGGTCGCCGTCAGTGCCGTCGCCATCTGCGCCGAGGACGCAACGAACGGCGTGACGCTCTGCGCCGCCGGTTCGAGCGCCGGCCGGCCGGCGGGCGGAATGTAAACGCCCGGCGCCTGCGGACCGACAGGCGCGGTATACGTCAAAGTCGATAACATCGCCGCGTTGCCATTATCCGATGCGCGGGCTGCTATCATGGCGCTTGCTGCCGCGACACCGGCCGTGGTGCCGTTGGTGACCTGTGTGCTGGCGGTCAAAGCGCTGAGCTGGCTGGCAATCGACGCGATGTCCGCCTGGATGGCGGCATATTGCGATGTCGTCGGCCCGACGATGGTCCCGGCATAGGGCGAGGCACCGCCGTACAACGCCGCGCCCGTCACGCCGGCGTATGTCGCATAGAGCGAGCCGGCGCCGTAAAGGCTGTTCATCACCGTATATGCAGCCGACAGCGCGGCCGCCTGCGCTGAAGCATTCGCAATCGATCCGGTGTAGCTGATTGCCTGATAGGGGCTGCCGCTCACCGCATTGACCGCGTCGAACATGGCGCCGTTCACCATGGCGATTTCTCGGGCCACATTCGGCGGTCCGTCGATCAACGCCGGGGAGGTGTTGGCGATAATGTTCAGCAACTGCGCGTTGACGTCGGTGATGACATCGGCGCGACTGGCGCTAGAAACAATAAAACCCCCTGCCGCGACGGCCGCGAGCAGAAGGGATTTCCGAAAACGAGGCTCCGGACGACACAAAACAGTACTGGTGCCAAAATGACGCATGGTATGGAACCTCAAAAGCGACGGGCCAGCTAGCGATTGCATCAAAATATATCCTGTTCCCAGAGATTGGGCAATCCCCTTAACCGACGCCTGAAATTATGCGATGAAGCAATGTTTATAAGATTGTATTTCATATATAAAAACAACCTTTAGTTGTAGTTCCTAACTTCATCACATCGCGGCAGGAGACGTGAACGCCATTCCGACGCAAACCCCCGAGGCTCGGCATCCCTACCAGTCGATAAACCCTGCGCCATACGCGGCTGGCCGGACAACATTCCCTCAGCGGTTTGTGTCGGACGCCCGACTCGCCTATTTTTGCCCGAATGCCGCTTTACCGCGTTCCGAGTTCCATCGTTTGGCAAGGATCCGGAACGACTGCCGGGCCCCACCTGCGTAAGAAACACGCCTGCACGGCCCTTTGCAATGCAATTGCGATCGTGAGTTCGCACAAGACACGAAAAATACCATTGCGATGAACAATGTCGAGCGCGCCTACGGGCAGTCGAAGGACCTCGGAACTATTCTAAATGCCTGTTTTCAATGAAAATATCGAGCATAGTCGGCTGCCAACCGGCATCGCCGCCCCGTGGCCGGTCGCGTCCAGCGATCAGCGAACGTAACATGCCGGTTGGGGCGGGAACGCCTATCGCACCGATTTCGCCGCGCGCAGCTCCGCGATCTTTTCAGGGCTGTAACCCAGGGCGCCCAGGATGGAGTCGGTGTGCTCCCCGGCCATCGGCGGTTGCAGGCGCAGGCCCGGCGCTTCGTCGTCGAAGCAAATCGGGGTTCCCGGCAACTTGGCATAGCTGCCGTCGGGCATGCGCACGTCCATCATGCGCCCGTGCGCGTTCAATTGCGGGTCGTCGAACAGATCGGACGGGGTCCGCACTGGGGAGAACGGAATGGCGATCTCGTCCATGATGCGTTCCAGCGTGGCGATATCGTAGCGCGCCACGATCTCCGTCACGTAGGGTCGCAGCGCATCGCGGTTCGTCGCCCGCTCGGGGTTCGTCAGAAAGCGCGGATCGGTCAGCAAATGTTCGCAATCGAAGTGCTTGCAGAAATTGCGCCAGTGGTTGTCGGACGTGATGCCGATGAACAATTTCTCCCCGTTCAGGGTGGAAAATGTCTCGTAAATGCCCCAGGCGCCGCTGCGCGCCGGCATCGGCGGGGACGGGGTGCCGGTCGCGGCCTCTCCGGCCATGTGTTGAGCCACCAGAAAAGCGCAGGATTCGTACAGCGAGCTGGTGACCTTGCGGCCCAGCCCGTCTTTGTCGCGCTGGCGCAGTGCGGCGAGGATGCCGATCACCCCCATCACCCCGCCCATGATATCGACGACGGAACTGCCGGCGCGCAGCGGTTGGCCGGGCGGGCCGGTCATGTAGGCCAGCCCGGTCATGTACTGTACTATCTCGTCCAGCGCCGGCCGGTGCTCGTAAGGCCCGGGCAGAAAGCCCTTCATGGCGCAGTAGATCGTGCGTGGGTTGACCGCATGCACCGCGTCCCAGCCCATGCCGAGCTTGTCCATGGTGCCGGGGCCGAAGTTTTCGATCAGGACGTCGGCGGTGCGCACCATATCCAGCGCGATGCTGCGCCCGGCCTCGGACTTCAGATCCAGGCAGACGCCGCGCTTGTTGCGGTTGAAATAGCAGAAAAATCCGCTGGCGAAGCCGCGCAGCGCGCGGGTGTGATCGCCGTTCGGGGCAGGCTCGATCTTGATGACATCGGCACCGAGGTCCGCCAGCACGACGCCGCAGGACGGCCCCATAACGGTATGGGTGAATTCGAGAACGGTCACGCCCTCGAGTGGCAACACCGACATGGGGACTCCTGGGTTATGGCAGGCGGGGGTTATGGCGTCCCGATCCTTTCGGTGGGGCGGGGGGGTGTCAAGCCATCCGCCCCACCGAAAGGATCCGCGCGCCGTCGCCTCAGGGATCGAAGGCGAGATACCGAGCGGGGCGGTTGGTGTCGTGCTGGTAGGCGGCGGCGCGGGCGAGCAGGGTGCGGTCGGTGTCGGACAGGCGCCCGGCTTCCCGCAGATGGTCGGTCCAGCTTTCCATCGACCAGATCTCCACCCAGCCCTCGGGATGGGCGACGTTTTCGTAAATCTGCCAGAATTGCGCCCCGGCCCGGCCGCGCAGCAGCCGCACTTCCCGCATGATCGCCATAAACGCCTCCCGCTCGGCTGGGCTGACCGCATAATGCGCGGTCTCCATCACCCGGCCACGGGCGTTGCGCAGCAGCGGCACCAGCTCCGCTGCCGGGGCTTCCGGGGTCAGCGCGGCTTCGCTGCGAACCGGGGCGGCGGCGGGGGCAATCGCCTCGATCCGGTAGGCCAGAGCGGCAACGGCCAGCGCCGCGCCGACACCGGCCGCGATGCCCAGTGTCGAGGGCATACCGATCTGCCCCGCGAGCCAGCCCCATCCGAAGGACCCGACGGTCAATGCCCCGTTTTGCGCCAGTTGGTAGATCGACAGCGCGCGCGCCCTGACCCAGGGGGGGCAGGCAAGCTGGGCCGCAGCCTGCATCGTGGCATAGGCCGAGGTCCAGCCGATCCCGAACAGCAGCATCCCGAAGGCTGCCAGGGTCCAGTGGTGCGCGAACGACAGCAGCGCCATGCCAACGCAGGAGGAGAATGTGCACAACAACACCGTGCGCCCACGGCTGAAATGCTTGCGGAACATCGGCAGCAGCATGCCGGACGCCACCCCGCCGGCGCCCATCGCCCCCAGAATGACGCCGTACATCCCGGCGCCCAGGCCCAGTTCCTGTCGCACGAACAGCGGCAGCAGCCCCCAGGGCGCGGCGCAGGGGATGGAGTAGGCGATCGTCCGCATCATCGCCGACCGAATGGCCGGGGTATTGCGCACGAACCGCATCCCCGCGCGCATCGCCGACAGCAGATGTTCGCGCGGCAGCCCGGTGAAGTGGCGGGTGTTGCGGCGCCAGACCACCAGGGACGCAATGACCGTGGTGATCGACACGGCATACAGGCTGAACGCCAAACTCGGCCCGCCCAACAGGATCAAAAACCCCGCCAACGCCGGCCCCACCGCTCGGGTCAGGTTGAAGCCGATGCCATTGAGGGCGATGGCCTGCACCAAGTCCTCGCGCGGGACGAGTTCGGGTACGACCGCGCTCCAGGCGGGGTTGTTCAGCGCGGTGCCGATGCCGATGACGAAGGTCAGGATCAACAGCCACGACGCGGTCATCGCGCCCGACAGGGTTAGGATCGCCAGCAAGGCAGCGGCGGCGAAGGTCCAGACCTGGCAGCCGATCAGGAACACCCGGCGATCGACGATATCGGCCATCGCACCACCGGGGATCGCCAGCAGGAACACCGGCATGATGGTGGCGGCCTGCACCATCGAGACGATCAGCGGATCGGGGGCCAGGGTGGTCATCAGCCAACCCGCGCCGGTGTTCTGCAACCACATGCCCAGCCACGCGATCACCCCCGCGCCCCACAGCGAGCGGAACGTCGCGTTGCGTAGCGGCACCAAGGCGGCGGGAAGCATCATCGGCGTGTCTGTCGGTTGGCCATACCGGTCTTATACGGTGCAATCGCGGCGGTTTCATGGGAAACTCATATGAACCAACGACATCCGGTACACCGCTCCGGCAATAAGCAACGATCGACGGCAGGAGACCGAGGCGTGAAAGTTTTTTGGAACCCTGTGCAATTCGCCCACGCTCCCGATTTCTTCCTGGCGCGCGGCACAGTCCGGCCGAATTACGAAATCCCGGTCCGAGCGGAAGCGTTGTTGGCGGCGTGCGAGGATATGGGGCTGGCGGTGGTGGCGCCGCCGCCGATCGATATCGCCACGCTGCTCGCGGTCCACGAGCCCGAATATCTGGCCTTCCTGCGCGACGGTCATGCCGCCTGGAGCGCAATGGCGGACACCGGGCCGGAGATCGTCGCCAACCACCACCCCTCCCCCGAAATGATGGCCAACGGTGCTCGGCTACCCAGCGGCATTGTCGGGCAGGCCGGTTGGTTTGCCGCCGATGCCGCCTGCCCGATCGGGCCGCATACCTGGGAAGCGGCGTTCCATGCCGCCGCCGGTGCGGCTGCGGCCGCCGAAGAAGCCGCCCATGGCCGCAACGCCTACGCCCTTGCTCGCCCCCCCGGCCATCACGCCTATCGCGCTCGGGCCGGCGGGCATTGCTATCTGAACAATGCCGCGATCGCCGCCGAGCGGCTGCGGGCCAAAGGGGCTGAGCGGGTGGCGATTCTGGATATCGACAGCCATCACGGCAACGGCACCCAGGGCATTTTCTGGAACCGCCCCGATGTGTTGTTCGTGTCCGTGCACGGCGATCCCAATCGCTATTATCCCTGGTTCGTCGGCCACGCGAACGAACGCGGCGGCGGCGATGGGGCCGGCTGCAACATCAATTTCCCGCTGGCGATCGGGACCGGGGACGATGGTTGGCTGGCCGCGTTGCAGGCCGGGATCGGCGCGATCGGCATGTTCGGGGCCGAGGCCTTGGTGGTCAGCCTGGGCTTCGATGCCTCGATCGACGAACCGCTGAATGCGCTTTCGGTGACCGCCGACGGCTTCGCCCGAGCCGGGGCGGCGATCGGGACGCTTGGCCTTCCGACCGCGATCGTGCAAGAGGGGGGCTATAACGTGGATGTCATCGGCGGGCTGCTGAAGCGGTTCCTGCATGGCTTCGGCGGATAACAGTTAAGGTAATAGAATCATGAATCTCACGTCCGGACTCGTCGGCGCCGAAGTCACCGGTGCCATTGGCTGGCTCATCTGGGACAATCAGTCGAAGCTGAACGCTTTGTCCCCGGGCATGTACGAAGATGCGCTGGAGGTCGTGAAGACCTTCGAAGAAACCGACTCCATCAAAGTGGTGGTGATGCGTGGCGCCGGTCGGCGGGCGTTCATCTCGGGTGCCGATATCTCCAGCTTCGGCAAGACCCGCAACTCGCCGGAGGCACTGGCCGCCGCGCAGGTCGCGCCGACGCTGCTGCGGCAGAAGCTGATCGATCTGGAAAAGCCGTTGATTGCGATGATCTACGGGTATTGCCTCGGCGGCGGCATGGGCATGGCGTTGAACGCCGATATGCGCTTCGCCTCCACCGATTCGCAGTTCGGCGTGCCGGCGGCGCATCGCGGCGTGGCCTATGCGCCGGACGGGTTGAAGCAATTGGTCGATGTCGTCGGACCGAGTTCGGCGAAGGACATCATGTTCTCCGCTCGGCGGTTGAAATCGGATGAGGCGCTGCGCATCGGCCTGATCAATCGCGTTGTCGATGCGGAAGACCTGGAAAAGGACACGATTGCCTACGCCGAAGTGCTGGCCGGCAACGCCCCGCTGTCGATGAAGGCGTCGAAATACTTCATCAACCAGTTGGGCCTGGAGCGTGCCCAACGCAACGAGGCGCGGATGGAAGCGATGCAGAAGGAAGCCGCCGCGAGCGAGGATTTCAAGGAAGCGACGCGGTCCTTCATGGAAAAGCGCCGCCCGGTGTTTACCGGTCGATAATCCCCGGGTCGGTAATTCCCCTCTCGTACCAACCGCGCGAACGACGGACGATCCGCACGACCGACAGCATGACCGGCACTTCCACCAGCACACCGACCACGGTGGCAAGTGCCGCGCCGGACTGGAAGCCGAACAAGGCGATCGCCGTCGCAACCGCAAGCTCGAAGAAGTTGCTGGCCCCGATCAGGGCGGAGGGGCCGGCGACGCACCATTCCTCCCCCAAACGCCGGTTCATCCAATAGGCCAGCCCGGCGTTGAAGTAGACCTGGATGACGATCGGCACTGCCAACAAAGCGATGACCACCGGCTGCGCGACGATTTGTTCCCCTTGCAGCCCGAACAGCAGCACGAGGGTGGCGAGCAGCGCGCTCAAGGACATCGGCGCCAGGGCGGCCAACAGCCGGCCCAGCGCCGCCGGCCCGCCGGACGCCAACACCAGATGCCGCCACCCCTGCGCGGCGGCGACGGGGACCACGATATACAGCAGCACCGAAAGCAGCAGCGTGTCCCAGGGCACCACGATCGACGACAGGCCCAGCAACAGGCCGACGATCGGGGCGAAGGCCACGACCATGATGCTGTCGTTCAGCGCCACCTGACTGAGGGTGAAGTGTGGCTCCCCCTCCACCAGGTTCGACCAGACGAATACCATCGCGGTGCAGGGCGCCGCAGCGAGCAAGATAAGCCCCGCCGTGTAGCTATCGATCTGGTCCGCCGGCAGATAGGGGCGGAACAGATGGGCGACGAATATCCAGGCCAGCGCCGCCATCGAAAACGGCTTCACCAGCCAGTTGACCCCGACGGTCGAGGCGATGCCGCGCCAATGCCGCCCGACTTGTCGCAGCGCCGCCGGATCGATTTTCAGTAGCATGGGGACGACCATCAGCCAGACCAGCACCGCGACGGGGATGTTGATCTGCGCGACGGTGGCGTTGCCGATGGCGTGAAACAGCCCGGGCACGCGCTGCCCCAGAGCGATGCCGGCGAGAATGCACAGCCCGACCCAAAGCGTCAGATAGCGTTCGAACCGGGTCATGGCCGCGCGGCAAGCGCCTCGATCTGTTGCACAAGTTCCGGATGTTGGCTCAAGAACGCGGTCAGGTCGTTCTGCACCTTGTTGCGCATCGGCGGCTTCATATGCTCCCACTCGACAACCGGCATGACTGAAACGACGATCGGGGCGAAGGATCCGCCAGTCAGGCTGTGCCATGCCATGCTGCCGCGCACCGACAGGCCCCCGAGGCTGGGGCGGCCATCGATCCATAAGCCGATCGCCATGGCCAACGCCTCCTCGGTGCCGACGAACAGCCGCCAATTATGCGGTTCCGGTTCGATCCAATTGTCGCTGGTTTCCTCCACCCAGATCGGGCGAGCCAGCCGGCGCCGCTCCGCCAGGACCGGACCGGCGGTGCTGCGGGGGGAAAACGCGACGATATGCACGTCGTAGCGGGCGCCATCGTCGCAGGTCAGGCGCCGGTCGATCGCCCAACCGCCGACCGGCGGGCGTTTGCGCTCCGGCGGTGCGCCTGGGGTGCTGGTGCAACCGCCGTCGAGTGTCAGCGGTTGCAGTTGCACGCCGTCGGATGCGGCAGAGCGGTCCAACAGCATCGCCGCGCCGGGGCTGACCGCTGCGATCGCCAGCAGCAACGCGGCGGCGAACATGCCGGGGCGCGCATAATGCCCGTCCGGCATGGGCGATGCCGTGGGAACATCGGGGCGATGATCCTCCCGGAACGGCAGACCGCAGGCCAGCAGCAGCAGGATCACCAGCGAGAAAAACATCCAGCCATACAGCACATGGTCGGCTGCGGCGGCCTCGGCACTGCCCAATATATGCCCCAGCGAAACGATCCCGAGGGCTCGGAACCCATTGGCAACGATTGGCACCACGATCGAGACGGCGATGAAGGCGGCTCGCCGAATGGGGCTGCGATACATCAGAATGGCATACAGCGCGCCGAACGCGATCGAGGCGATCAGGAAGCGCAGCCCGGCGCAGGCTTGCGCGATGAAGAACGTGCCCTCGGCGATTTCAATCACGTAGCCATCGACATAGGCCGGGATTTGCACCGCATCCAGTCCGTGACGCACGAAGACGGCGGTGATGTCCTGCAGATGCGGGGTGAGGAATTCCCCGAACGGCACCAGAAAATATAGATAGAGCAGCGGACCCGACATCGCTTTCCACAGCCGCCACCCGAACACGCCGAGGAACAACAGCTCCAGAAACGACACCGCCACGAGCTGCCGTCCCTCCATGATCCCCAGCCGCTCGGCGAACAACCACACAGCGGCGAGCGGCAGGCCCAGCAGCCCGACCAGCGGCATCGGCTTTGCCGCCAGACCGAGCAAGGCGCCACGCCGGTCCCACAGCAGATAGACGGCGATGGGCAGGACCAAGAAGCAGTGGTTGTAGGCGGTGGAATCGTCCCAGGTTTGCACGGCGGTCACCGCTTCCGTCCGGAACAACCCGCCCAGCAGCAGAATGCCGACGATCAGGCTGCCACCGGTGCCGCGCATCGCGGCCCAGGCCTGGGGCAGGCCTTGTAGCGCCAGATTCGCTTTGGCAACGCTCATCGCGCGTTCTCCGACGGTCGCAGAATGGCGTCGTAACGGCTCAGGCGAGCGGGCCAGTCGTAGCGTTGCAACACACAACCGCGTGCCGCTCGGCCGATCTCCGCACCGCGCTCCCCCGACGCCAGCGCCACACAGGCGGCGGCAAAACCGTGAATATCGTCGGCCAGCAGCACTTCGGTTCCGGGCACGGCGTCGATCCCCTCCAACGCGCCGGAGGTTACCACGACGGGACGCGCGAGCGACATGGCTTCCAGGACCTTGTTTTGAATGCCGCGGGCGATGCGCATGGGGGCGACGGATGCGGTTGCGTGCCGGACGTACGGGCGGACATCGGCGACACGGCCGGTGACATGCACGCCATCGCGTTGCGCGAGGCGGCGCACCGTCTCGTTGGGGCTATGCCCGACGATATGGAACTGCGCTGCGGGCAGGGATTGCCGGACGATCGGCAGGATTTCGGTCGCGAACCAAACCACCGCGTCGGCGTTCGGCGGGTAGTCCATCGTGCCGGTGAATACATAGTTGGGTACATTGGTGTCGTAGATCGGGGCGCAAGGCAGGTCGGGATCGAAATACCGGTGATCGACCCCGTTGCTGACGCCCAGAACGGTCGCGGCATGGTTCGGCACCAAGGTTTCGAACAATGCGGCCTCGGCATCGGACACGAAGCTGGCCATGTCGGCTTCCTGCGCGATGCGGCGCTCCAACGCGGCGACCTTATTCCATTCGCGCCGGTAAACCCAACGGCGCAGGCCGGTCAGCTTGTCCGCATACGCCCGCCATTTTTCCGAATCGACATCGACCAGATCGATCGCCAGGGGCGCCGAGCGCGGCAGGTCCAAAAGGTAGGGTGCCATGTTGGAGGAGTAGACGAACACCATCGCCGGCTTCACCCGCGCCATGACGTCGCGCACCCAGCGGCGCAGACCGCGATCCTGGAAATACGCGACACTCAGGGCCTCCCCCGTCAGCAATCCGCGCAGGCACAGGATCGTGGCGATCCGCCGGTTCAACGGCGCGATATGGGTGCTGGCGCACATTGCCCGCATGGTATCGACATGTTCGGCGTCGGCAGGATCGTCCAGCAGGCAGCCCAGATGCATCTCGTACCATTGCGACAAATAGGAAAAGATTTGCAGCGCCCGGATTTTCTCGCCCTTGGTCGGCGGGTAGGGCAGGCGCTGGATCAGGAACAAAAGGGGTGGCTTCACCCCAACCCCCGCACGATATGCGGCCCGACCGCATTGGCGACGAACAGCGGCAGGCGTTTCCAGGCGGCAATGAACAGCGCGTATTTCGGGTTCAGCGGGTTATGGTCGGGAATATGCGAACCCGGCGCCAGGAGATACCGATAGGGCAGGCGGGCCGGCTCGAACCCCCAATTGTGTTTGAACGCAAAGGCGCCGGTTCCCAGCTTGCTGCGGCCGAAATCGAACAGCCGATAGCCCCGGTCGGCGGCGCGGCGCATCACCTCCCAATACATGAAGTCGTTGCCGGCGACCTGCCGCGCAGCCGACGTGCCGCCGCCGTAATAGGGCAGGACCTCGTCGCGAAAGTAGAAATTCATCACCGACGCCACCGGTTCTTCGCCGTTCATGATGGTCGCGATATCGGCGCAATCGCGGAATGTGTGCATCAGCGACGCGAACCAGCGGGCGGAAAACACCGGCGTGCCGAGGTTTCGCACACTCTCGGCATAGATGCGGTGCAGCCGGCGGGAGTCATGTTCGACCACCGATGTCAGGCCGTTCTGGACGCCTTTGCGCACCATCGCCCGCTGCTTGCGCGGGATGGCTTTCATGTTGGTGTCGTGGTTGCCGACGATCGGCTTGCGGAACGTCACATACAGATCGGGCCGTTCCACCCAATCGCTTTCGACCGCGTCGCGATGGCGGAATTCCACCGCCGAGGCCCCGGTCTCCGCCATCGTCTCGGTCGCATAATCGGCCAGCGCCGCCGCTGTTTCCGCATCCGCCGCCAAGGGGCCGCCATAGACGCAGAACGGGGCCGAAATCAGCGTATTGCCGAACAGCGCGGTCTTTACATGCACCAGCGGCATGATGCCGACGATGGCCCCGTCGCGTTCGGCATAGGTATAGTAGCTGAGGTGGCCGAATTCCTCGGCGATCAGGCGGCGCCACGCCGCGCGGTGGAAGAACGTTCCTGTCGGCATGGCATCGACGAACGCATCCCACGCGGGTTCGCTGGCAATATCCAACGGGCGGAATTTTAAAGGCATCGGCTGCTATTGCGCGGCCAGGACGTCGGCGTAAACCCGGTCCATGCGATCCCAGGCGAAATCGAGCAACAACCGGTCGAGCGCGGGGCCCATGCGCGACAGGTTGGTATAGTGCCGCACCCGCGATTTCCAGCCGCAATTGGCAATGCGCGGTTGTTCCGGATCGACCTCCCACGGGTGGAAGTAGAAAATACCGGGTCGTTTTTCTTCATTATTGACTTTATTCAAGCCCATATAATACAAAAACGTCGGCAGCAGGCGGAAGTACCCGCCTCCCGAGCAGGGCCAGTTGCGACCGAAAGCGCGCACGGCTGTCATGGGAATTTCCCACAAAGCGCAATCCTCGGGATGGAACGGCACACGCGGCGCGTCCGGCATCCCGTACAAATCGTGCCGGATCGGATTGATCGAGGAACTGTAACGGTACCCCGCGTCCTGCAACGCCCGAAACGCCCACAGGTTCTTCGCGCCGATAGAAAACGTCGCCGCGCGGTAGCCGGTGATCGGCACGCCACCGATATCTTCCAGCACCAGCCGGGTCTTCAGCACGTCGGCGCGGAAGGTGGCGGGGTCCTGGGTGTCGGCGCGGATATGCGCCCAGCCATGGCTGGCCAGTTCGTGCCCGGCAGCGACGATCCGCCGCACCATCGCGGGGTGGCGTTCGGCAACGCAGCCCAGAGTGAAGAAGGTCGCCCGCACATCGGCGGCGGCGAACTGGGCGAGGATGCGATCGACATTGGCCTCGACCCGGGATTCGAAGCCGTTCCAATCCGCCCGATCGACGCAATGGGCGAAGGCCTGGACTTGGTAATAGTCCTCGACATCCACCGTCATGGCATTCCATTGGGCATTCCACTGGACGTTAGGCGCAATGCTGGTTCGGTCTTCGGTCACTGCGGCACCTTGGCTTCCATGATATCCAACATCCGCTTCAACAGCCGTTCCTGGCGCAGCGCGCCCTGCTCCAGCGCCAGAATCCGCCCGGCGAGCGCATCGAGTTCCTGCGAACTTACCGCTGGAGGCGGCGGTGGCGGCGGCGGTGCGACCGGCGCCTGTTGTAGGTACGGCCCGGCCTCGGCCGGCGCCAGGGCAACACCGCCCGCGCCAAGGTCGTCGTTCAGTTCGTTCGCCGTCGTCTCCACCATCTCGGCGGTGATCGCGTGCACTTCCTCCAACGCCCCCAGCAGCAGCACGCGGGAGCACAACGTATTGATCCGGCGCGGAATGCCGCCGCTATTTTCGTGCATCGCTCGGAATGCGTCGGGCTCCCAGGCCGGATCGTTCTTCCAGCCGACCAGGCGCAGGCGGTGTTCGATATAGCCCCGGGTTTCCGCCTCCGACAGCGGCCCTAGATGGAACGACGCCAGCACCCGCTGCCGCAGTTGCTCAGCGTCCTTCATCGCCAGCATCGGACGGAATTGCGGTTGGCCCAACAGGATGGTTTGCACCGACGCCTTGCCGTCCACGGTGATGTTGGACAACATCCGCAGTTCTTCCAACGCGCTCAAGGGCAGGTTCTGCACCTCATCCACCAGCAGCAAAAGGCGCCGCCCGGCCTTGCGGTGTTCCCTGACCCGATGTTCGAACCGCACCAGCAGCGTCGCCTTGTCGGACGCCATTTCCGCTTCCAGCCCGAACCCGGCCATCGCTAGCCGCAACAGATCGTCGCCCGACACCCGGGTCGTGACCACGCGCGACATGACATAGGTGCTGCGGTCGAGCTGGGTCCATAATTGTTCCACCAGCGTGGTTTTGCCGGCCCCCACCTCCCCGGTGATGACCACGAAACCTTCTTCCTGCGACAGGCCGTAGACCAGATGCGCGATGGCGCGGCTATGCCCGCTGGACCCGAAGAAAAACCGACGGTCCGGCGTCAGCAGGAAGGGCAGCGCTGTCAGATGGTAAAATTTTTCGTACACGACAATCCGTTAAAACGATTTTGTTATACCGACGACGAAAATATCCTCGAACAGGTTCAGCTGTGTCGAGGACGACGTGCTCCGGAAATAGGTATACCGCGCGGAGGCCTGAAGCTTCTCGTTGATCGTATACAGCAAGCCGGAGTTGAAAGCGAAGGTTTGGCTCGTTCCCAGGGTGCCGCCCGCGTTGGTGTTGTAGGACGCCGAGGTCGTCCAGCGCAGATCGGCCCGCAGTTCGTGCGTCCATTGCATGATCAGGCCGTTGGTTTGGGACGAAGATTGTTGCGATGCCGCGCCGCCGGTGGACACTTGGTTCGAGGTGTTCAGCGTCAGACTGATTGTGTCGCGGTTCAACTGCGTCGTCATGGTCGCGGTCAGCGTCTTGAAATGGAACACCCCGCCCTGGATCGGCGCCGCGTTCGTCGCGCCGAACAACTGCCCGCCGGTCTGGGCGTTGACGAAGGACCCGGTGGCCGACACCGTTCCTCGGTTCAACTGCTGTTGCAGGTTTTCCAACTGGGTGCCGAGCGTGTCGGAGTAGGTGGCGGTAATCGTGGTGCGCGGTGTCAGCTGGTAATGGCCGTTGAACGATAACGAATCGGACCCTTGCTGATGGCCGTAACTGACGGTGATCGAACTGTTCTGGTTCGGCGTGTACGTGCCGCCGAACGACCATGTCATGTCGTCGATCGTTTGCGCGTTGGACCCGCTGTAGACGATCTTTTCGTGTCCGGCCGAAACGGTCAGGGTCAGCGAATGGCTGATCGCGTAGTTCACCGAATCGCTGATAATCTCGCGCGTCGAGGTCGATTTCTGCGCCGCAACCGAGATCGATCCGACGCCGCCGAGGGTACTGGTAGAAGTCGATTGGGTCAGATCGACATTGAGCACATCCTGGAAATCGTTCAGGAAATCGCCCGATTTATACTCGAACGTTTGCTCGTTCGACATCAGCTTGCGCGCCCCGCCGCCGGTCGGGAATGGGACGTAGTTGAACCCTGTCGCTGCGGTGCTCTGCGACATATTCACCGAATAGCCGAGCCGGACGGTGCCGTAATCGCGGAATTTCTTCAGCAGATAGGGCGAAATCCCGACGCTGACCGTCTGCACCGTATCCTGTTGCGACACCCCCGGCTGTCTTGTGGTGCCGAGCCCGGTGGTTGACCCCGCGCTGATCCCGCCGGAATCGCTGGCGCCGATCGATCCGCTACCGCCAGCCGCGCCCCGGGCCGATTGCACGCCGGACACCGCGCGCAGGTCGAGAAAGGCGAGCTCCTCGATGGCAACGATCGAAGCATTGGTATTGAGCTGCTGGTTCAGCGCATTCTGCGAGCCGGTGCGGGCATTCATGATCAGCACCGGTGCGTAATCCAGGCGCAATTGCGTCCGCTGCGTGTTGCCCGAAATCTGAATCCCCGGCGACACGGATGTCGTAAGGTCCCAACGCATCGGGCTGTGGACCTGCAGCACGTTATCGGTCAGCGCCTCCTCGAACCCAATCCTTGGCACAAACGTCCAACCGAACGGCGAGGTTTTGCTCGGCATTCCGTTGGCGATCTGCAACTGATGCGTCAGGTCCTGCGCGTCGGGCGCTGCCAGATCGCTCAGCCCCGACCCGCTGCCCAGCAGGCCGGTGTCGATGGCAGGGAAGGCCCGCGCCGCTGTCGGGGCGCCGACACTGAGGCCGGCGGCCAGCGCGGTGGCGACCGCCAGACCGGCAACCCGCCTTTGGGCAGAAGAAGGCGTGGGTTCGGAATCCATCGGCTCGGTCGCGCGCGTCAGGAGGAGTAGTACGAAGAATACGCGCCGAACGTGTAGCGCGAGGAGATTTGCTGCTTGTTCAGAACCATCGCAATGGTCGGGCAGGCTTGAATGAGATCGAGGGAGGCTTCGACCTCGTCGCGCTGGGTGCGATCCGCTTCGACCACGAACACGATCTGCCCAACGACCGGCGCGAGCACGGCGGGATCGCTGGTGGACAGGCACGGCGGCGCATCGAGGATCAGTAGGCGATCCGCATAGCGCCGCCCCAGGCTTTGGATCAGTCGCGTCATTTCCTTGGTCGAAAACAATTCCGCGCTACGCTCGCGCTCCCGCCCGACGGGGAGGATGGAAAGCCGCTCGATCGGCGTTTTGACGATCAGCGGCGCCGGGTCGAGCTTGGGGTTCGCCACAAGGTCCAGAAGACCGCGGGATTCTGCCAAACCCAGCGAATAGCAGAACGAGTCGCGCTTGGAGTCGGCGTCGACCAACAGCACGTGGTGATCGCCCTGGCGCGCGATACTGCCGGCGAGGTTGACCGAGGTGAAGCTTTTGCCCTCCCCCGGACGCGCACTGGTCACCATCAGCAGGTTGGAGAAGCCCGGATCGGACCCGGGGCCGAACGCGGTGCGCAGGATTTGCCGCTGTACAAGGCGGAATTCTTCGGAAATGCGGCTGCGGGTGCGAGACCAATCGACCATGCCGCCGCGTTCCAACGCCACGGCGTCGATCGCCGAGCGCCCTTGCAACAGGTCGGGATTGGTCGGGCTTTCCGGCTGGTTCGGATCCCGCGTGATGATCGAAGGCGCCATTGGCCGTACCGACGCATCCGGCGGCGGGGCGGCTGCCGCTGCGCGGCGCGATCGTGCCTCGGTGACGGTCGCGGACGGCATGTCGTTCAGGGCTGGTTCCGCGGCCGGCCGTGGCGCGACCGGCAAGAGCTTTATAGCGGGGATCGGCACAGCCGCCGGCATGGCGTCGGCCTCCGCCCTCGGGGCGAACAGGGCGGAGCGGCCGGACCGACGACGTGCGGGTGGCGGGGCTGGCGGGGCAGCGGCCGGCATGGCGACGGGGGCAGCGGCCAAGGACGCCACTGCCACTAGGGGGATCGCGGCGCTGGCATCCGCCTCGTTCGGCGGGCGATCCGGATCGAGCAGTTGCGCCGCCGAATCTTCGAGCGCGCCGGAGCGCAGAAGCTTCTCGGCTACCCGTTCGACGAGGTGGGATGCTTTAGGTCTGAGCATTCAGATGAGCGCCGCAGTACGAAGGATTTGAACCATCAGTCCACCATATACACCGACAAGGATCGCGACAGCGAAACCGAAGCGCAACACCGTCATCAATCGCTGCCGCAACGGCGCCATGCCAAGCACGGATATGCCGCCGAGCACGGGCAGACCGAGGGTGCGGAGGTCGTCGACGGTAGAGAAGGACCGGTCCATCTGCCCAAACAGGACGGTCACGCCTGCGCCGGCGCCCATGCCGGCCAACAATACGCCGGTGATCAGCAGCATCCGATTGGGTGCCGTCGGCAAGCGCGGGATTTCCGGCGGATCGATCACTTGCAGCTTGACCTTGTCGGCCTGGGTGTCGGCGGCCTGGGCGATGTTGGCCGATTGCAGGCGGGACAGCAGTTCCTCGTAGTTGCGCCGCAACACGCCGTAGTCGCGATCCATATTTTGATACTCAGCCAGCAGACCGGGCTGCTCGCGCTGCATTTTCTCCAGCCGCTCGCGGTAGCGCACGGCGTCGTCGCGTTGGCGCTGCAGCGACACGATTTGGGTATCGGTTTCGATCAACTTCACTTTCAATTGATCGTAAACCGGATTGGGCACCGAGCGTTTGAGTTGGGCGGGATCGGCAGCCGCTGCGGCAGCGGCGGCGGCAGCGATGGCAGCGCCTGGGGTGCCCGACGCGGCGGCAGCCTTCGCGGCGGCGGCGGCCACGGCGTTGGCGCCTTTGACTTCCTCGCCCTTGAGGGACGCGATCAGTTTGCGTTGGGCGATCACATCCGGATGGTTTTCGGTGTCTTTCAGCAGCAGGCCGCGCAACTGATCCTCGGCCTCCATCAACGGCGATCTGGCGGCGACTGGCATGCCGGCGGCGATCGCCTGGGCCTGGGTCATCGGCGCCGGCCCGGATTCCACCACCAACATCGGCGGGGTGTTTTCGACTTCCTGTTTCAGGGCGTCGCGGCTGACCATGGCATCCTGCAACCGGCCTTCCAACGCCGAGGCCGTGCCGCGCGCACCTTCCAGCGCCGGCACATTCGGGTTCCCGTCGCTCGGCAGTACATCGACATAGCGGGCTCGGAATTCCGCCCGCCGCTTTTCGGCGCCGCGCAATTGTTGTTCGTAGGAAGCGATCTGGCGTTCCAGGAAGCGCCGCGCGTTTTCCATGTCGGTGCGGTTCGACCCGGTCGCGCTTTCCACGAAAATGGTCAGCAATGTCTGCACCACGTCGTGCGCGACCTTGGGACTTCTGTCGCGGTAGTTGATGGTGAACAGGTTCTTGGTCTGCGGCACGACTTTGATGTCGGTCGCCAGCCGGGTCATCATCCGCTCCCGATCGGACTGGCCGTTCAGCGTCAGATCGAGATCGGTCTTGGAGATCAGTTTTTCCAGATTGGGCCGGCTGAGCAGGGTGCGTTGCAGGATTTCCAACTGCGTCGTCGGCGCTGAATCCGCCGCGATCCCGCGCAGCAGCGGGGTCAAGATCGCATCGGCATCGACGAACAGGCGGGCACCGGATTCATAGCTGTTGGGGATGGTGTAGACGCCGACCCAGCCCACGCCGCAGGTCAGCCACGCGACAATAACGCCCGTCCACCGACGGCGCCACGCAGCGCGCAGGTATTGGGTGATAAGATTGCGAAGCGAGTCCATGGCGGGCCGATCTCCTTAGAGCGCGATGACCGGAGGTCCGGATCGCGCGACCAAACAGAGAATGAGATTGCGAGATGGGAACGAGAGCGAAGCCATCGTGCGCTAGAACCAGGATTGCGGGATGATGAGGATATCGCCGGGGGCCATTTCGATATTCTGGCCGATGTCGCCGTCTTTGATCAGATCGTTGATCCGCACGTGGATGGAAAGCTGTTTGCCGTCGGGCAGCAGTCGCACAACAAGCGAGCGATTGCCGGACGCGTATTTCGTCAGCCCCTTGATCGCGATCATGACGTCGAGCAGCGACATGTGATCGCGGTAGGGGATGGCGATCGGATCGGTCGCCTCCCCGATCACGCGCACCTGCCGGTCGGGCGGCCCGATGAAGTTGCGCACGATGATGGTGACGTTCGGGTCCTGGATGAATTTTTTCAGCCGCTCTTCGATTTCGCGCGCGAGGACGGTCGGGGTTTTGCCGGCAGCGACGATATCTTCGATCAGCGGGGTCGAAATCCGGCCGTCCGGACGCACGGAAACACCGCCCTCGCTCAGGTCGGGGTTGCGGTAGACGAAGATGCTCAGGGTGTCGCCCGAACCGATGACGTATTCTTCAGCGAGCTTGACCTCGGATTTTTTCTCCAGCGCGCTGGCGTCGATCGTGCCCTCGTTCTTGCCGGAGAACATCGAACAGCCGGCAACTGGAATGGCCAACAGTAGCAGCAATGCCAACGCGACCCGGCGCAGCGGCAGGACGAATGCCTCGATGGCGCGGCAAAAAGCTCGTTCGGTCACGTTGGGGTCAACTCCTGCAAGTTCGGTCGTGGGTCGGTATAGGCGCTGGGTCGGTGTAGGCGCTGGGTCGATTGATGCGGACGAGTGGGTCGCGGGCGAAAACGGTGAAGCTGGTAGGCGCGGAAGGAATCGAACCCCCTCATCTGCCATGTGATAGCAGCGCTCTGCCAATGAGCTACACGCCTTCCGTTGTTCGTGCTGTCGCTCGGCCCCGGGGAAGTCCGAGCCTTGACGTTTTTTGCACGCAGCTGGCTTTATACCGATTTCGCGGCGTCCTTTCAACCGAAGGGTAAGCTGGTTACCGGCGAATATCACCTATCGATGGGACGTTTAGCCACGATTCGATGATAATATCATTTTTTACACATAAATTATGTCGCGGACCTGGCCCAATCATGGTAAGCACAACCTTCTGAACCCGATGCTGCCCCGAACCATCCGGACCGGGACGCACCCCGAAATTGCAGGAGGTCGAATGCCGAGCGCGGTCGCACATCGTGTCAGAAAAGACATGGCGCTGCTGGGGGCCAGCGAACTCGTGCTTTCCGCTACGGCCGTCTACTTCCTCTCGCGCTCCAACGATAACGCCCGCCCACCGCTCGCCGCGCTGCTGGCGCCATCGTGGAACGAAATACACCTTGCATTGGCCGTCGCGCTGGCAATTGTCGGGATGGCGGCGACCATCGGGCTCTATCGGCCGCAAATCTGCCAGGACCCCAGGCGCTTGGCGATCTCTGCAACCATAGCGGGTGTCATCGCCTCCCCGATCGCAGTGTGGATCCACGGCACCCCCCTCACCGACGTCGGCCCCGACCACATCCTCTGGTTCGGCAAAGTCGTGGTCGGATGGCTGCTGGCAGTCATGGCGACCCGGCTGATGTTCGGTGCCATCCTGCGCCACGGCCGGGTGCCGCGCCGCATTCTGTCGATCGTCGGCGACGGCCCGACAAGCAGGATGGACGAACTGCTGCAACGCCATCACGGCCCGCTGTTCGAACGCCTCGCCATCCCGGCCAACCAGACCGAACGCATCGCCGTTGCCATGCAGGACGGCCGCCTATGGGGTGTCGTTGTCGCGGACGACGTGGCGGATGCCGCGCTGGTGCCGCAAGGCGCGGTGCGTGGTTTGCGAATGTTCCGCGAAGCCCGTTTTCAGGAGGCTTATCTGGGTCGCATCGACCCTGCCGGCGCCCTCGCCGCCAGCCTGCAAGACGATCGGGCCGGCGCGGTGGCGGTCGGCCGAGCGACAGGATGGCTGGAACGGGCGTTCGATCTGACGGTCAGCCTGGGGTTGCTGGTCGCCACCGTGCCGCTGATGGCGGTCGTCGCCGTCCTGATCGCCGTCGACAGCCCCGGCGGCGTGCTCTATCGCCAGGAGCGCATCGGCCGACACGGGCAGGCCTTCCTGCTGCTGAAATTCCGCAGCATGCGCGCCGACGCGGAAATTGGGGGCACCCCCCGCTGGGCGCAAAAGCACGATCCCCGCGTCACCCGCATCGGCCATTTCATCCGCCAGACCCGGATCGACGAGCTGCCGCAACTGCTGAACGTTCTGCGCGGCGACATGAGCATCGTCGGCCCCCGGCCGGAACGCCCCGGCTTTGTCGAGGAACTCATCCGCGCTATTCCCTGTTACGCCAAGCGTGCCGCCGTCAAACCGGGGATCACCGGATGGGCGCAGGTGAATTACCCCTACGGCGCCTCGGTGGAGGATGCCCGAGAAAAGCTGGCCTACGATCTGTATTATGTGAAAAACAAAAGCATTCTGTTGGATCTCGTCATCCTGTGTTCCACCGTGCGGGTCATTCTGTTTCGCGAGGGCGCGCGTTGATCCCAGCGTTGGGACCGACGGCGCGGTAGGGCAAGGTTGTTAGGAAACCGATTGTGATGTTCGACCTCCCGGCCGTCGTCGGGCTGCATGCGCTCTGCGCATTGGCATACGGTTTTCTGTCCGCGTTGATCCTGGCGCGGCAGGTCGGGCTTGCGCGGCAGGTCGGCACCGCTGCCAGCGTCAACCGTACCGGCCTGTGGCTGGCGGCGGCCTGTGCGGCAACGGCAATCTGGGCCGGGGCGGTCGCCGTGCTGTGGGGCACCCGCCACATGGGCTGGGCGTCCTGGCTGGAACTGGCACGGATCGTCGCCTGGTATGGATTTATCCTCCATCTCTATCGCCAAACGATCACCGCGCGGCGGCAGATGTTGCAGGCCTTCGCGACCATGGGGTTGCTGGCCTTGCTGATGGTGGGCGGATTGCCGCTCCTGGAATCGCTTTTCCACCAACAGGTTGTCTCCATCGCCACGCTTGGTCCCGTCATTCGCCTCGGCTTCGCGGTGTCCAGCCTGTTGCTGCTGGAGAACCTGTATTTCAACACCGCCCCCGACGCGCGCTGGCACATCAACCTGCTCTGCATCGCGCTCGGCGGCCTGTTTCTCTACGACGTCATGATGTACTCCGACGCGCTGCTGTTCCGCCGCCTGTCGCTGCCGTTGTTCGAAGGCCGAGCACCGGCGACGATCGTGGCAGCACCGCTGATCGCGCTGGCGGCGGCTAGGGCGCGTCGATGGAAGATCGACATCCACATCTCCCGCGACGTGGTTTTCCATAGCTTCACCTTGATCGCCGCCGGCATCTTTCTGGTGTCGATCGCCGCGACCGGGGAAATTGTCCGCCGAGGCGGGGCCGAATGGGGCTACGTGGCGGAGGTCACGATGATCTTCGCCGGATTGCTGACCGTGGCCGTGCTGGTCACCTCGGGGTCGGTGCGATCCCGGCTGCGCATCCTGTTCGTCGATCATTTTTTCAGCGCCCGCTACGATTATCGGCGGGAGTGGATCCGCTGCATCGAAACCCTGACCGCATCCGACGCTTATGTCGGGCTGCACAAGCGGGCCATCCAGGCGGTCGCGCAGGTGGTGGACAGCCCCGCCGGCGCCTTGTTCGTGCGGGCGCCGGAAGATGTGGCGTTCCAATGGGCGGGCTCGTTGAACATGCCCGCCGCGACCGAACCGATCCCGCCCGGCGATGCGCTGGTGCCGTTGTTTCGCGACGGCGATTGGATCGTGGTCCTGGACGACTATCCCGGCGCTCGGGCCGGCCTCGGCGCCTTGCCGCGCACCTGGCTGGCGGTGCCGCTGAACCATTTCGGCAATCTGATCGGCTTCGTCGTGCTGGCGGAATCCCGCGCTCAATTCCGCCTCGACCGGGAGGCGTACGAACTGCTGCGCGTCGTTGGGCGAGAAGTCGCGAGCCGCGTCGCCGAACAGCGGGCCGCGCAGATCCTGGATCAAACCCGGCAGTTGCGCGAATACAGCCAGCGTTTCGCGTTCGTGATCCACGACATCAAAAACGTCGCCGGCCAATTATCGATGCTGCTGACCAACGCGGAGGTGCATGCCGACAACCCCGAATTCCAACGCGACATGCTGGTGACGGTGCGCGCATCGGTCGGCAAGATCGGCCGCTTGCTGGCGCGGTTGCAGGTCGATCGGCAGGAACGCAACCACACCCTGGTGGCGCCGCTCGAACATGTGAAAGCCGTCGTCGAAGCCTGCCAGATCGCGCGCAATGCGTCGATAGCGCTGCACGACGACGGCAGCAACGCCGGTATCGCGATCGATCCGGAGGCTTTCGACGCGGTGCTGACCCATC
The DNA here is from genome assembly GCA_025354865.1 of Acetobacteraceae bacterium. Taxonomy (GTDB): domain Bacteria; phylum Pseudomonadota; class Alphaproteobacteria; order Acetobacterales; family Acetobacteraceae; genus Rhodopila. The sequence continues at coordinate 38,075 of JANXMB010000047.1, forward strand.
TGTTGAACAATGCACTGGAAGCCTCGGCCGACGCCCCGGTGCGGATCGATGTGCGGCAGGAAAACATGCGCATCGTGGTCGATATCGTCGATAGCGGCCCGGGCATGGCGCCGGAATTCGTGCGCGATGCCTTGTTTCGCCCCTTCGCCAGCACAAAAGGCGACGGGCATGGCATCGGTGCCTTCCAGGCGCGGGAATTGTTGCGTGACGCCGGGGGCGATCTGCTGGTACTAACCCGGATGGGCGAAGGCACCACGATGCGTGTATTATTGCCCGCAGTGCCGGCGGCCATGCCGCTGCTGGCGCGCTGATCGGAGCGAGGAATGGCGAAACCCAAGTTGCTGATCGTTGAGGACGACGAAGGCCTATGCTCGCAGTACCGTTGGGCCTTCCCGGCCTGCGATGTGCTGATGTCGCATTCCCGCGAGCAGGCCGTCGCCCTGGTCCGGCGGGAGGAACCGCCGGTCGCGATCATGGACCTCGGACTGCCGCCCGATCCCGATGGGGTCAGCGAAGGGTTCGCGACACTGGACGAAATTCTCACGCTGGCGCCGAAAACCAAGGTCATCGTCGTCACCGGCAACGGCGAGCGGCGCAATGCGCTCAAGGCGATCGCGTCCGGCGCTTACGATCTCTGTGAAAAACCGGTCGAAATCGAATTGCTGCGCACCATCATCGAACGGGCGCTGAACCTCTATCGGCTGGAGGAGGAAAACCGCGCTTTGGCGGCAACCCCGGCGCGGTCGCCGATCGAGCGGATCGTCACCGCCAATCCGGGCATGCTGAAACTGTGCCGCGACATCGAAAAACTGGCGACCACCAATGTGCCCGTGCTCCTGCTGGGCGAGAGCGGCACCGGCAAGGAAGCTTTGGCCCAGGCGCTGCACGATCTCGGCCCACGCAAGCGCGAACCGTTCGTTGCGATCAATTGCGGCGCGATTCCGGAAAATCTGCTGGAAAGCGAATTGTTCGGGCACGAGCGCGGTGCCTTCACCGGCGCGGTGAAGCAGAGCATCGGCAAGATCGAAACCGCCAACAAGGGCACCTTGTTCCTGGACGAAGTCGGCGACCTGCCGCATCCGTTGCAGGTCAAGCTGTTGCGTTTCCTGCAGGATCAGATCGTCGAACGGATCGGCGGGCGGCAGAAAATCCAGGTCGATGTCCGCATCGTTTCGGCCACCAATGCCAGCCTGGAAGATAAGATCGCCCAGGGCGTGTTCCGTGGCGATCTGTTCTACCGCATGAACGCTGTCACGGTGCGCATTCCGCCGTTGCGCGATCGCGGCGGCGACACCGCTTTGCTGGCAAACTATTTCCTCAGCCGGTTCAATGTGGAATTCGGCCGCAACATTCGCGGCTTCACCGAAACGGCAAATGCTGCCATCGCCGCGCATGCTTGGCCGGGCAATGTCCGGGAATTGGAAAACCGCATGAAGCGGGCGGTGGTCATGGCCGAACGCCGGGTGATCGATGCCGGCGATCTCGAACTGGCGCCGCCCGTCGAAGGTCCGCCCGACCTCGATCTGCGAGCCGCGCGGACGCGTGCCGAGCGGGAGGTGATACATATTGCGTGGGCGCGCAGCAATCATACGTTATCGATCGCCGCACGCCTTCTCGGCATCAGCCGCCCAACGTTGTATGGGTTGCTGGAGGCACACGGGATCGACGTGGACGTCGGAAAAAACAACGAGGCAGCGACCGAAGCCGCCGACGGCAACGTGCGGGTCACATAGCAACTGGGGTTTATGTTCATGCGTTACAGGTCTCTCGGCTGGATCGTCCTCGGTGCCTGGCTAGGCGTTTGGCCGATGGCTGCGCATGCGGACTACATGTCGAACGCGCGCGCGTCGTTGAAGAAGGGCGATTTGAAGTCGGCGCAGATCGATCTGCGCAACGCCGTCCGCAACGATCCGCAAAACGCCGAGGCCCATTACCTGCTCGGTCGCGTCGCGATGGAACTGGGCGACCCGGTGGCGGCCGAGCGGGAAGCGACCGCGGCGCGGGAACGGGGATTCGACCCGCATCAGACGGTGCCGCTGCTGGCGCAAGCGTTGTTGACGCAGAACAAGAACGCCGAGTTGCTGGAAAAACTGAAGCCCGAGGGCAAGGACGGCCCGCTCGATGCCGCCATCCTGGTCAATCGGGGTTACGCCCAGATTGCGCTGCGCTTGCCGGAGGATGCGCAAAAATCCTTTGCCGACGCCGAAACCGCCGCGCCGAACGCGGTCGAACCGTTGCTGGCCGACGCTCGCCTTTCGGTCGCGCGCAACGATATGCAAGGGGCGCGGGAGAAGATCGATCGGGCGATCGCCGCGCAGCCGAAAGCGCCCGAGGCGTTGATGGCCAAGGCGCAATTGCTGCGGTTGATGAACGATGCGGCGGGCGCGATGACCGTGCTCGATACCTTGGTCGCCGATCAGCCATCTATCACTCAGGCGCGGCTCGATCGCGCCGATCTGGCGCTGGCGATGGGTAAGGCCGATGTCGCGCGCGCCGATGTCGATACCGTGCTGAAGGGCACGAAGGGCAACATCCAGGCGCTGTATCTGGACGCCGTCATCAAGGCGCAGGCGAAGGATTTTAAAGGCGCCGACGACGGATTGCAGCGCATTCAGTCCTACCTCAATCGTATCCCGCGCGCCTTCTTCCTCCAGGCGGTGGTCAAGGAACAGCTCGGCAACTACGAAGAAGCCGAGGATGCGGCGCGCAAATACCTCGCGAAGGCACCGAACGATCTCGGCGCCTATAAGGTCTTGGCCCGCATTCTGTTCGTCAAGCGCCGCCCCGACTTGGTGGTCGAAACCCTGGCCAAAGTGACCGAATCCGGCAAAGCCGATGCCGAAGCCTACGATCTGCTCGGCCGTGCCTATGCGGCAACCAATCGCCCGCAGGACGCGATCGTGAACTTCCAGCGGGCCGAGGCGCTGGCGCCGAACGACGTGGGGCTACAAACCCGCCTCGCCGCCGTGCGGATGGGGCAGGGCGATGTCGAAGCTGCGGTCGGCGACCTGGAACATACGTTGGAATTGGCGCCGAAAATGCCGGCCGTGGGGGAGACATTGTTCTTCGCCGCCATGGCAACCGGCGATCTCGATCGGGCGGCCGGGGTGCTGGTCAAGATCAAGGCGGCACAGGGCGAGACCGACGTGGTCGGCAATCTCGAAGGCCTGTACAAAATGGCGCAGCTCGACATGGTCGGCGCCGAGGCCTTTTTCCGCGCCCAGATCGCGAAATTCCCCGAGTTCACGCCGGTCCAGGTCAACCTCGCCCGCGTGCTGGCGATGACCGGCCGGCAGGACGACGCGGAAAAATTGCTGAAGGACCTGGTCGTCAAGCAGCCGACGGGCGAACCGGCCCTGAGCATGCTCGCCTCGACCTATGCCCAGAGCAACCGCATGCCGCAGGCGCTCAACCTGTTGGACAATGCCCATCGCGCCGATCCGAAGAACGTGCGGACCACCACCAGCCTCGGCGATCTGTATATCCGGTCCGGCGCCCCGCAAAAGGCGCTCGACCTGATCGGCACCGAAACCAGTGCCATCGCCCTGACCACTGAAATGTTGAGCCTGCGGGCCTCGGCCCAATTGGCGCTCGGGCAGAAAAAGGACGCCCGCGACACCTATAGCGACCTGCTGAAAAAGGACCCTAGCGTCATCGGCGCGCGGCGTCAGTTGGTCGCCTTGCAGATCGAGGCCGGGGATTTCGAATCCGCCCGATCACTGCTGACCGCCGGCATCGCGTCCAGCCCGCGCAACTATCAATTGTATCAGGACCTCGCGATGATCGATCTACGGGCGACCGGGATCGACGCGGCGCTGTCCACCGCCGATCGGTTGATGTCGCAGGATCGGGATTTCGCCATGATCCGCGCCTTGAAGGGCGACATCTTCATGGCTGCCAACCGGGCGCAGGATGCGATCAACGCCTATAAAGACGCTATGAACACGGCACCGTCGAGCGTACTGGCAGCCCGCCTGTCGGCCGCCCAGTTGCGCGGGCAGGCCCCGGACGACGCGGTCAAGACGCTGACCGACTGGGTCGGCAAGAACAAGGACGACCTGTCGGCGACCGAGCAGTTGGCGGAAATCCAGATCGGGTTGAACAAATTGCCCGAGGCCGCCAAAAACCTGGAGGCCATCCTGAAGGTGAAGCCGCACGATGCGGTGGCGCTGAACAACGTTGCCTGGGTCTACCAGCAACTGGGCGACCCCCGGGCCACCGATATGGCGCGGCAGGCCTATATCCTCTCGCCGGGCGCGCAGACGGCCGACACGCTGGGCTGGATCCTGACCACCACGGGACGCCCCGATACCGGCGTCACGCTGCTGCGTCAGGCAGTGGCCGAGGCCGCGAACGATCCCCGCGTGATGTACCACTACGGCGTGGCGTTGAAGGAAACCGGCAAAAAGGACGAGGCGATCAAAGCCCTGACCGGCGTTGTCGAAAACAAGGCCGAGTTCAAGGAAAAGGGCCTGGCGCAGACGCTGCTGGACGAGTTGAAAAAAGGTTCCTGAGCCGGAGCTCGACGTGCCGCCGATCCGTCTACTGACGTTCTCCACGCTTTACCCCAACGCCGCGAGGCCGAATCACGGGGTATTCGTGGAGAACCGGCTGCGCCATCTCCTGGCAAGCGGCGCGGCCACCAGCACGGTGGTGGCGCCGGTGCCGTATTTTCCCAGCCGCAATCCGCGCTTCGGGGAATGGGCGCGGCATGCCACCGTCCCGGCGCAGGAAACCCGGCATGGGATCGCGGTGCGGCATCCCCGCTACCTCGCAATTCCCAAAATCGGCATGTCGATCGCGCCATATTTGCTGTACCGAGCGATGGTGCCGGTGGTGCGGGGGATGTTGGCGGCGGGGCAGCGGTTCGATGCGATCGACGCCCATTACTTCTACCCCGACGGCGCCGCCGCTGTTTGGCTCGGGCAACATTTCGGCCTGCCTGTGGTGGTGACCGCCCGTGGCAGCGATGTCACCCAATTGCCGGACTTCCCGATCCCGCGCCGGCTGATCGGCCGGGCGATCGCCAGCGCGAACGCCATGATAACCGTCAGCGCCGCGTTGAAAGACTGCCTCATCGCGCTTGGCGCCCCGGCCGAGAAGGTCACGGTCCTGCGCAACGGGGTCGATACCGCATTGTTCCATCCGCCGGCGGATCGCGATGCGCTGCGGCGGGATTTGGGGCTGACACGGCGCACGCTGATCTCGGTCGGCCTGTTGATCGAACGCAAGGGCCATCACCGCACCATCGCGGCGATGACCCAACTGCCCGACTACGAACTGCTGATCGCGGGGGAGGGACCGGAACGCGATCGGCTGGCGGCGCTGATCGTCAGCCTCGGCCTGTCCGATCGGGTGCGTCTGCTGGGCGCCCGCCCGCATGCCGAGCTGCCGGCGCTGTACGGCGCGGCCGATGCCTCGGTGCTGGCGTCGTCGCGCGAAGGCTGGGCCAATGTGCTGCTGGAATCGATGGCGTGCGGCACCCCGGTCGTCGCCAGCAACATCCCCGGCAACCCCGAGGTCGTGCAGACCCGCGCCGCCGGCACGATCGTCGCCGCGAACACGCCGGACGGCATCGCCGCCGGGGTCCGTGCCTTGTTCGATCCGTTACCGGCGCGCGCCGACACCCGCGCCTATGCGGAACCCTTCGGGTGGGAGGAAACGACCCAAGGCCAATTGCAGGTGTTCCGGCAGGTCATTGCCCACGCCACACCGGCGGGCGCTTCGTCAGGAACGCCTCCATCCCCTCTTTGAAATCGGCGCTGGTGTAACAAAGGCGGATCAGGTCTTCGTCCGGCGGCAGATTGTCGCGCAGCCGGCGCAGCGCTTCTTTGGTGGCCCGCAGTGTCAGCGGGGCATGGCTCGCGACCAGGGTTGCCAGTTCCACAGCCCGAGCGGCGAGGGCTTCCGGATCGGCCAAAACCTCCCCGACCAATCCAGCGGCTTGCGCTTCCTGCGCGTTCAGCAGGCGGGCGGTGAAGATCATGTCGGCGACCCGCGCCGGCCCGATCAGGGCGGACAGGCGGGCGATATTGCCCATCGACAGGCAGTTGCCCAGGGTGCGGGCGATCGGGAAGCCGAAACGGGCGTTGGCGGCGGCAATCCGCAGGTCGCAGGCGGCGGCGATCCCTGCGCCCCCGCCGGTGCAGGCGCCCGCGACGGCGGCGATGGTCGGCACGGCGCAGCGTTCCAATGCGCCCAGCACGCGGTCGAGCTTGGCTTCGTAGCCGATCGCGTCCTCGGCGGTGGCGAAGGCGCGGAACTGGGCGATATCGGTGCCGGCCGCGAAGGCTTTGTCGCCCATGCCGGTCAGGATCAGGGCGCGCGCGCCACCGGGATTGGCGGCGATTTCGGCCAACCGCTCGTACATCGGGAAGGTCAGGGCGTTGCGAGCGTGCGGCCGATTGAGCACGATGTGCCCGATGCCGTCGCGGATGTCGTAGAGGAGTTCTTCGGTCATCGCGCGATTATGCCGCCATTGCGTGGCTTTGACGAGGTTGGATCGTGCGGCAACGACAGGATGGGGCATGCCATGAACAGGATCGCCGTTGCCGCGCTGAGCATCGCACTCTGGTGCCTCGGCTGTGGGGAAGCTGCGGCCTGGGGGCGGGACGGGCATCGGGTGGTCGGCGCGATCGCGGATATCGTGCTCGAACAGCATCCGGCCACCCAGGCCAAAATCCGCAAGCTGCTGGGCGCGTCCTTGTCGGAGGCCGCGACCTGGGCCGATTGCGCCAAGGGGTTCACCTATTGCCGGCGGCCGCCGTCCGCGCGCGAAGCGGCGTATGTCGGCAACAACCCGCACAATCACGCCTATCATTACACCGACGTGCCCATACAGCAGACTCGCTATCGGCTGGGTTCTGCGGGCACCAGCGCGGAAGATATCGTCCAGGTATCGAAATACGCGATCGACGTGCTGCGCGGCGTGCCGGCGCGGGCGTCCGATCCGGCGCATTTGCGCCCAGACGAGGCCCTGTGGCTACTGGCCCATCTGGTCGGCGACATTCATCAACCGCTGCATGTCGGGGCCCTGTATTTCGACGCGACCTGCCGCAAACCGGTCGATCCGAACAAGACCGGTCGCGCGCCCGATTTCGGCATCGGTGCCCGATTTGCCGACACGACCGGCGGCAACGACCTGCTGCTGCGCGGCGGTGAGACCAATTTGCATCATTACTGGGACGATGTCGTGGTCCTGCACGCCGCCGGCCTGTCCGCCAAAACCGAACTCGACGTGCAGCGCTTTGCGCGCCAACTTCTGGCCAACCCACCGCTCGGCACCGCGCCGCAGGGGGATGCCGCGACATGGCCGGAAGCTTGGGCGACTGAGATTCTGCCTCTGGCGCGGGAGGCGCTGGACCGCGTTATGATCGTCGATCGGCGCCGGATGGAGGCACCCACGCTGAAATGCCGCTGGCATGTGTCGCACGATCAGGCCTATGCCGATTGGGCGGCGCAGCGCACGGCGGAGCAACTGGCCAAGGCCGGCCATCGGCTGGCGGCGCTGATGGTGGCACTGCTGGGACCCTGATGGCCTCGATCGGGGGTTTCGGTTTGCCTGCGGCGGGCAACCTGCCTAGTGGTCCGATCCGAACGCTTGAATCCCAAGCGTTCGGTGAATCGGCCCACCAAATCAAAGCCTAGTGGTCAGAATCTGACGGTTCTTTTCGTCAGATTCTGACCACTAGGGTTTTCCCGAAACCGGCGACGAAAAGGGCAAAATCATGCGCCAGACCCGCTACAAACGCGCCGCAGTTACAACCGCCCTGGCCGCTCTGGCCCTGATGTGCGCCGCCGCCCCAGCGCGGGCCGATGCCATCGACGGGCATTGGTGCGCACCCGATGGTCGGCGCATCCAGATCGACGGCGCCTCGGCCGCCATCCCCGGCGGGCGCCGCGTCCAGGGGGACTACGATCGGCACCATTTCGCCTACGTTGTCCCCGCGCCCGAAGCTGGGGCGGGGCAGACCGTCGCGATGGCGCTGATGGGGGAAACGGCGGTGCGGGTGCAGTTCGGCGACGCCGCCCCGCAAATCTGGAACCGCTGCGCCCCGCCGTTGAGTTAGCCGCTCGCTGAGCTGGCCGACCGTTGAGCTAGCCGCAGCGATTTGCGTCCGAACGCAATCCTTCCTACCGTCCCGGCCAAAGGTAAGGACAGGAAACCGATGGCCGACGACAGCATGTTGCAGACCCCGCAGGCGAAGCCGCCGCCGGAAAAAGCCCATCCCGACAGCTGGGAACCGGAACTCGCGGAACTGCGGCAGCGGCAGGCCCTCGCGCGCCAGATGGGCGGGCCGGAGCGGGTGGAGCGCCAACACAAAGGCGGCCGCCTGACGGTGCGGGAGCGGATCGATGCCATGCTCGATCCCGGCACGTTCAAGGAAATCGGCTCCATCGCCGGCAAGGCAACATACGATGCCAAGGGCAATATAACGGAATTCATGCCAGGCAATTGCGTCTTCGGGCGCGGCACGGTCGATGGCCGACCGGTGGTGATCGCGGGCGACGATTTCACCCTGCGCGGCGGTTCGGCGGATGCCTCGATCAAAGGCAAGCCGAAAATGTCGGAACAACTCGCCACCGAGTTCCGCATGCCGATCATTCGCCTGATCGAGGGTTCGGGCGGCGGCGGTTCGGTGAAAACCATCGAAACCACCGGGCGCGCCAATCTGCCGGGCGGATTGACCGAAACGACGTCGTTCGATCTCGTGGCCAACCAGATGGCGCAGGTGCCGGTGGTCGGCCTGGGTCTGGGGTCGGTTGCCGGCCTTGGCGCGGCGCGGTTGGTGGCGTCGCATTACTCGGTGATGGTGAAAGAAATGGCGGCGGTGTTCGTCGCCGGCCCGCCGGTGGTGGAGCGTCTGGGCGAACCGCGCACCAAACAGGAACTCGGCGGGTGGGAAATCCAGGTGGGATGCGGCGCCGTCGATCACGCCGTTGAAACCGAGGCCGAAGCCTTCGACGCCACTCGGCGATTCCTGTCGTACCTGCCCAGCAGCATCCACGAAGCACCGCCCCGGGTGCGCGGATGGGACGATCCCAACCGGTCGGATGAGAAGCTGATCGCGGTCATTCCCCGGGTGAAGAAGCAGGCCTACCACATGCGCCGGATCGTCGAATCCGTGGTGGACCAGGGCAGTTTCTTTGAAATGGGCCGCATGTTCGGCCGGTCGATTATCACCGGCTTCGCCCGCCTCGACGGCTGGCCGGTCGCGATCATGGCCGGCGATCCGCTGTTCGAGGGCGGTGCCTGGACCGCCGATACGTGCAGCAAGATCATCCGTTTCGTCGATATGGCGCAGACGTTCCATCTGCCGATCGTGCATCTCGTGGATTGCCCCGGCTTCCAGGTGGGGCTGCGCGCGGAAAGCTCCGCCGTGATCCGCTGGGGCGTGCGGGCGCTGTCGGCGATCAACCAGACGACGGTGCCCTGGTGCTCGATCGTGGTGCGCAATTGCTACGGTGTCGGCGGCCTGGGACACCAACCGGTCGGGCGGCTGGCGCTGCGGTATGCGTGGCCGAGCGCGAGTTGGGGTTCGTTGCCGCTGGAAGGGGGGATCGAGGCGGCGTATCGCGCGGATATCGATGCCGCCGACGATCCTGTCGCGAAGCTGGAGGAAATCGAGGATCGCCTGAACCGCCTGCGCTCCCCGTTCCGGACGGCAGAACCGTTCTGGGTGGATGAGATTATCGACCCGCGAGACACACGGAAGCTGCTGTGCGATTTCGCCAATTTGGCGGGACCGCTGCGGACGCCGGGGGAATCGAAGTTCGGCATGCGGCCGTAGGATGCGGCGGCGGGGGCAGGGCACCCGCTTTGCGCGCCCCCGTTTTGCCCCCCGCAAGGCCGGTCCCCCCGGTTGCCGAACGGCTGGCCTGCGAATAGGGTAGTTGACTGCGTGCGCTAGGGGTCTCAGAAGCCGCCGCGCGCGTTGGGTCGGGATTCGAACCCGGCCGGAGGAAAAGGAGTCCGACTTGCAGCCGACCGACATCAGCGACCCCGACTACTTCCACAAGGTTGTCGACTGCCAATGGGCCTGCCCGGCACACACGCCGGTGCCGGAGTATATCCGGCTGATCGCGGATGGGCGTTACGCCGACGCGTTCATGATCAATTGGAAGTCCAACGTGTTCCCCGGCATCCTCGGCCGCACCTGCGACCGACCGTGCGAGCCTGCGTGCCGCCGTGGCCGGGTGGAGGACGAACCCGTCGCGATCTGCCGCCTCAAGCGCGTGGCCGCCGACTTCAAGGGCGACGTCTCCGATCGCATGCCGCCGAAGCCAACCGCTCGTAATGGCAAAAAGATCGCCATCATCGGCGCCGGGCCGGCATCGCTGACCGTGGCGCGCGATCTGGCGCCGCTGGGCTACCATCTGGTGGTGTTCGATTCCGAAGCCAAGGCGGGCGGCTTCATCCGCAGCCAGATCCCCGCCTTCCGCCTGCCGGAATCGGTGATCGACGAGGAGATCGGCTACATCACCGACCTCGGCCCGGAAATGCGCCTGGGCCAGCGAATCGACAGCCTGAAGGCCATTCTGGCGGAAGACTACGACGCCGTGTTCGTCGGCACCGGCGCCCCGCGCGGCCGCGACCTGCCGATTCCCGGCCGCGAGGAAGCCGCCGCCAACATCCATATCGGCATCGATTGGCTGTCGTCGGTGTCGTTCGGACATATTACCAAGATCGGGAAGCGCGTCATCGTCCTCGGCGGCGGCAACACCGCGATGGATTGCTGCCGGTCCGCCCGGCGTCTGGGCGGGGACGACGTGAAGGTCATCGTCCGCTCCGCCTTCGAGGAAATGAAGGCCTCCCCCTGGGAGAAGGAAGACGCGATGGGGGAAGACATCCCCATCCTGAACATGCTGGTGCCCATCGCCTTCGTGCACGAAAGCGGCAAGCTGGTCGGCATGACCTTCGACAAGGTGAAAGCCGAATACGACGCCCGCGGCCGGCGCAAACTGGTCTCCACCGGCGAAGAACCCGTGTTCCACCCCTGCGACGATGTGTTGGTCGCGGTCGGCCAGGAAAACGCCTTCCCCTGGATCGAGCGCGATATCGGCCTGACCTTCGACGACCGTTGGGACATGCCGGTGGTCGACGAAAACACCTTCCAGTCCACCCACAAAAGGGTCTTCTTCGGCGGCGACGCGGCGTTCGGACCGAAGAACATCATCTGGGCGGTGTCGCACGGCCATCAGGCGGCGATCTCGATCCATAAGCTCTGCCAGGGCGACGATGTCGCCGTCCGCCCGCCGCCGGGCGTGACCATCGTCAGCCAGAAGATGGGCATCCACGAGTGGAGCTACGACAACAACGTGTCGCTGGACCTCCGCTTCAAAGTGCCGCATCGCGATAAGTTCGCGGCACTGGCCGACATCAAGGCCGAGGTCGAGCTTGGCTTCGACCTCAAACAGGCTTTCGCGGAAGCGCAGCGCTGCCTGAACTGCGACGTGCAGACGGTGTTCGACGACAAGCTTTGTATCGAATGCGATGCCTGCGTCGATATTTGCCCGGTGGACAGCATCAGCTTCACCGGCAACGGCGCCGAAGTCGAACTGCGCACCCATCTGAGCGCGCCGGCCACCAACCTCACCCAGTCGCTGTATATATCCCAAGACCTGAAAACGGGTCGGGTCATGGCAAAAGACGAAGACGTCTGCCTGCATTGCGGGCTGTGCGCCGAACGCTGCCCGACCGGGGCCTGGGATATGCAACGGTTTCTTATCGACGTCGCACAGGCGGAGAGCGCATGCTGCAAGTAGTGGATCGCATCGAGGGCCTGCAACGGGTCAACGAATTCGTCGTTAAATTCGCCAATGTGAACGGATCCGGCTCGGCCAGCGCCAACGCGTTGTTCGCCAAATCGGTCCTGCGCATGGGCATTTCGGCGACACCTCGGAATATTTTTCCGTCCAACATTCAGGGCCTCCCCACTTGGTATGAGGTCCGGATTTCCGACGCCGGCTACCTCGGCGCGCGCGGTGGCGGACCCGACCTGATGGTGGCGATGAACCCGCAAACCTGGGACTCGGATGTCAAAGGGATCGAGCCCGGCGGATACTTGTTCTACGACAACACCAAGCCGATGCCGTCGTCGAAGTTCCGCGACGACATAACCGTCGTCGGCGTGCCGCTGACCCGCATGACGAACGAGGCCTACAGCAACCCGCGTCAGCGCCAGTTGTTCAAGAACATCGTCGGCCTCGGCGCGCTCGCCGCCCTGCTCGACATGGATGTGCCCTGTGTCGAAGAACTGCTCGGCGAACAGTTCAAGGGCCGCGACAAGCTGATCGAGGCCAATGTGCAGGCGCTGCACATGGGGCTGGATTGGGTGAAAGCCAATCTCGGCGATCCCGTCGGGTTGAAGCTGCGCAAGGCGAACTCGGTCGGGGATCGCATCTTCATCGACGGCAACAGCGCCGCCGCGCTGGGTGCGGTGTATGGCGGGGCCACCGTCTGCGCCTGGTACCCGATCACCCCGTCGTCCTCCGTCGCCGAAGCCTTCACCAGCTATTGCAATCGCATGCGGGTGGACAAAGCGACCGGGAAGAAGAATTTCGCGATCGTCCAGGCCGAGGACGAATTGTCGTCGATCGGCATGGTCATCGGCGCCGCCTGGAACGGTGCCCGTTCGTTCACCGCGACGTCCGGTCCCGGCGTCTCGTTGATGTCGGAATTCGTCGGTCTGGCGTATTTCGCCGAAATCCCGGCGGTGATCATGGACGTGCAGCGGTCCGGCCCTTCGACCGGCATGCCGACGCGCACCCAGCAAACCGACCTGACGATCTGCGCCTACGCCAGCCACGGCGACACCAAGCATGTCATGCTGATCCCCGAAGATCCGTTCGAGTGCTTCGAATTCGGCGCTTTGGCGTTCGATCTGGCCGACCGGCTGCAAACGCCGATCTTCGTCATGCTCGATCTGGAAATCGGCATGAACGACCGGCTCACCCGCCCCTTCGTCTGGGACGACAGCCGTAAACTGGATCGCGGCAAGGTCATGACCGCCGAACAGTTGGAAGCCGGCGCCAAGTTCGGCCGGTATCTGGACGTGGACGACGACGGCATTACCTACCGCACCTACCCCGGCACCCACCCGACCAAGGGCGCCTTCTTCACCCGCGGCACCTCGAAAGACTCGATGGCCCGCTATTCCGAAGAAGGCCACGACTACCAGGAGAATATGGAGCGGCTGCTGAAAAAGCACCGCACCGCCGCAACCCTGGTGCCCAAGGCGATCGAGACGAAAGCGAAGCAGCCGACCGCATACGGCGCGATCTATTTCGGCTCCACCAGCCCCGCCATCCCGGAAGCCGAGGAACAATTGGCCCAGCGCGGCGTCTCCCTCGATCTGCTGCGTCTGCGGGCCTTCCCCTTCGGTCCCGAAGTCGAAGCCTTCATCGACGCCCATAAAACGGTGTTTGTGATCGAGCAGAATCGCGACGGCCAAATGCGGTCGCTGCTGATCAACGAATTGGAAATCGATCCGAAGAAGCTGGCCAAGGTGGTGCATTACGACGGCACCCCGATCACCGCCCGCTTCATCTCCGGCGCGATCGCCAAGCATCTGAATATCCAATAGGTGGCGTCATGACCTTCATCCCGAAGCCCAAACTCCATCACCCCGACCTGCAAAAGAACGCGCTGGGCTATACCCGCCGCGACTACGAAGGGCCGGTTTCAACCTTGTGCGCCGGCTGCGGCCACGACAGCATCAGCGCTGCCATCGTGCGCGCCTGTTTCGAGCTGGATATCGCCCCGCACCGCGTCGCCAAGCTGTCCGGCATCGGCTGCTCCTCGAAGACGCCCACCTACTTCCTGGGCGCCTCGCACGGGTTCAACTCGGTCCACGGGCGTATGCCGTCCGTCGCGACCGGGGCCAATCTGGCGAATAAGGAGCTGATCTACCTCGGCGTATCCGGCGACGGCGACAGCGCGTCCATCGGTCTGGGCCAGTTCGCCCATGCCATGCGGCGCGGCGTCAACATGGTCTACATCGTCGAGAACAACGGCGTGTACGGCCTGACCAAGGGCCAGTTCTCCGCCACGTCCGACAAGGGCGCGAAATCCAAGCGCGGCCTGATCAACAGCGACGAGCCGATCGATCTGGTCGGCATGGCCCTGCAACTCGGCGCCACCTTCGTCGCTCGCAGCTTCTCCGGCGACAAGGCCCAGCTCGTGCCGCTGATCGAAGCCGCGCTGAAGCACCAGGGTGCCGCGTTCATCGACTGCATCTCCCCCTGCGTGGCGTTCAACAACCACGAAGGCTCCACCAAGTCGTTCGACTACGTGCGCGAGCACAACGCCGCCCTCAACACCCTCGATTTCATCTCCGGCCGCTCGGAAATCACCGTCGATTACGCCCCGGGCACGCTGGAAACGGTCACCCAGCACGACGGTTCGGTGCTGCAACTGCGCAAGCTGCACACCAGCTACGACGTCAACGACCGCGTCGCCGCCATGACCTACATGCAGCAGCGCGCGGCGGAGGGCGAGATCGTCACCGGCCTGCTCTACGTCGATCCCAACCCGCGCGACCACCACGCCCATCTGAACACCGTGGACCGCCCCCTCAACGAACTGACCGAGGACGTTCTCGTCCCCGGTGCTCGGGCACTCGAGCGCATCAACGCCGGGCTGCGGTAAGCGCTGCATGGACGGTGTTAAAGTTTGCATGTTCGACCAGTACGGTACGCTGGTCGATATGCAGGGCGGCTTGATCGCGGTCGCGACGCCCTACCTTGCGTCGAAGGGCTGGAAGGGCGACCCGAACCAGTTCGTCACCTGGTGGCGCCGCACCCACTACGAAAACTCCATGATCGACGCCCTGCTCGGCCGCCAGCACATCCCGTATCGGGAGATCGGGCATCTGTCCGTCACCCAGGTGCTAAACCGAGCGGGGATCGTGCACACGCGGGCGGAGGTCGAAGCGTTGGTGGAATCGATCGTCCGCCTAAAACCCTTCCCGGAAATCCCCGCCGCGCTGGACCGGTTGCGCACGCGCTTCAAAATCGCGGTCCTGTCCAACGGCGACCCCGACATGCTGGAAGCCGCCAAGGCGCATCACGGGCTGCACTACGACGCCACGATTTCCGTCGCCGAGGCCAACGCCTTCAAGCCGCATGTCGCGACATACACCAAGGCGGCCGAAATCCTCGGTCTGCGCATGGATGAAATCCTGTTCGTCGCCAACCACGAATTCGACTGCGTCGGCGCCAAAGCCGCAGGCATGCGCACCGCCTTCATCGACCGGCGCCAGCGGCCGTTCGCGGCATGGCCGTATCAGCCGGACACGATCGTGCGGGACATGACGGCGCTGGCGGATTTGTTGGTGGGGTAAGGCGCCCGGGGGTTCGGTCTACTCGGACTTATGCTAATATCTCCCGATACCGCTAAGACACCATGTCTCTGCCGGGAATGGATACGCTGGCATGGCGCTCATGAAGGAACAACTCGAATTTTTGAAGGCGATGCACGGCAAGCTCAAGGACGAGCCGCTGTTGCCCGACGACCCCATGCGCGTGCAACTGCGTGAAGAACTAAGCGATGCCGACCCGGTCCAACTCATGGCCACCGAAATCTATTTCAGTGGCGACCGCAGCACGCAGTTCTTTTCCGGTTTCAGCGGTTCGGGCAAGACCACCGAGCTATTCCGTTTACGACGCAATCTAGAGGCGGATGGCGCGCTCGTGCTGTATGCCGACGCGATGCTCTATCTCAATCAAGCCGAGCCGCTTGTACTGTCCGAGATGCTGATGGTGCTGGCTGGCGCGTTCAGCGATGCCATTGAGGATCACCCCGATCTCGGTGATCAGGTCGCGGCCGAGAGCTATTGGGATAGCGTGTGCAATTTTGTGAACGAGACGAACGTAAGACTTACCGGTGTCGATGCCGATGTGGGATGGGTTAGCCCAGGCCGGGCGGTGGCGGGTGGCTTGAAAGCCGGGGTGCGGATCAAGACGGAGATCAAAACAGCCACGACATTCAAACAAGACCTTGCGAAATTTCTGTCCGGCCATATCTCGGCATTGAAGGCCGATGTCGACAAATTCATTACCGATGCTGTCGAGGCCATCCGCCACAAGATCGGCGCCGACCGAAACATCGTCTTCATCTTCGACTCCCTGGAAAAAATCACCGGCACCCCGTCTGGCTGGAATGCGCTGATCCGTAGCGCGGAACTGCTGTTCACCGCCCATCGCGATCAATTGGAATTGCCCGGCGTCCACGCGATCTACTCCGTCCCCGCATGGATGAAGTTCCTGGCGCCAGCTTCGATGAACATGCGCATCCTGCCCACCGTGCATCTGTGGGTCTACGATCCGGACCGGATCGACGACCAAAAATCCTGGGACATGCTTCGAACTCTGATCGACAAACGCCTCGGCCCCGATGGGGAGGCGCGCCTGTTCCACTCCGGGGAGACCGGGCAGCGCATGATACGCGACCTGATACGGGCATCCGGCGGGCACATCCGGGATTTGCTGCGGCTGTTCCAGGAAACGCTCCTCCGAGCGACGACATTGCCGATCCAGGAAACGGCAGTGCGAGGTGCCATTAACGCGACCAAGCGCAACCTACTGCCATTGTCGCTGGAGGACGCGGTTTGGCTGCGCGACATCGCCCGAACGCGCGACATCTCATTTGCCGAAGTAAACGACCGCACGATCGAACGCGCCAGCCGTTTCCTGAATACGCATCGGGTCATCTATTTTACCAACGGCTCCGACTGGTACGACATCCATCCGTTGTTGCGCGATGAAATCGCTCGGGTCATCGACGCGTCTGCCCCCGATAAACCGGCCTGACATGGATACACCGGGCCTGTCGCCGGATTGGAATCCGATCGTCGCACGGTTCGGCGTTGCGGCGGGACAGGAATGGCAGACATTCCTCAATCGGTTCATTCTCGGTACGGGCTTCGCGTTGCTGTCCTTGTCGGTACCGGAACCCGCTGTCGCCGCCCTCTGCCGTAACGAACTAGACCGGTTCCTTCGGGCACGCGGCGAGCATCTGAAGATCGTATCGATTTCAGAGCCAAACGACCTCCGTTCTCTGGTGTTGCAATTATTGGCGTTCCCGACCGAGGATGGGATCGGTGCCCTGTGGATCGAAGCTGTGGTTGGGCTGGACGCACCGGGCTATCCCGAATGGCACGCCGCGTGGTTCGTCGCCTTGACCGAACTGAACCAACATCGCAATCCGATCCGCCGTCATTTTTCTTACCCGCTGGTGTTGGTCGGTGCGCCGTGGGTCAGCACGACGATGCGCGACGAAGCCCCGGATTTGTGGTCGATCCGATCGCTGGCGATTCAGTTGGAGCCAGACTTTTCTGCCGGTGCGATCGAACAGCGCAAGCTGGAACTGTTGCCGGACGATCCATTGCCGCGCACCCCAATCGACGCGCGGTTGTTCGATCCGGATGCCGCGCTCCGAGCGATCGAACGTGCCCGTTCCGCACCTGGACGGGAAGCCAATCTGGTCGCGCTATTAAGCCGCGCCGGCAGAGGTTTCGCCGCCACCGGGCAGTGGGTGCAAGCGGAGGCGTTGACGCAAGAGGCTATCGAACTGGCGCACCGGATCGGCGATTTAAGGGCGGAGGCTGTCGCGTTGGTCCGACTCGGCGATATCGCGACGACCGTTGGCCGGGTCGATGCTGCCCTCGCCGCATTCAAGGCGTCGCAGGTTATCTTCGAGCGTCTGGCGGCATCGGACCCTGGCCACGCGGGGTGGCAGCGGGATTTGTCGGTTTCGCACATCAAGATCGGCGACGTGCTGTGCACGCGCAACGAACATTCCGATGCCCGGCAGCACTTCCAAACGGCGCGGGACATCGTGGCGCAGTTGGTCGAGGCCCATCCGCGGCCCGAATGGCAACGAGATCTGGCCTATATCGACCAAGCGCTCGCGTCGGTGTCCTAGACCGCGATGCGTTCGCGTCCTTTCACGCCTCGTGGTTCAGCACTTTGTCCGATCGCGCGATCCAGACCTCTGGTGATTCCACCGGTCGTCATCGCGCTCAAGCCACCCGGCTCGGCGTGTCGCAGGTGACGATCGTGGTGCCCGCATCGGACTCGGCCGAACGGACGCCTTACCAGTATCGTTGGCGCGCGCACCGCCGCACGCTACAATCGCGTGCTACATCCGGAACCCCGTTCTCATGAACGCCCCCGTCTCCATCCGCCTCAACGACGACGTACGCCAAACCCTCGAAGCCGAGGCCAAGGCGCGCGGTCTGGGCCTCGCGACCTTGCTGCGGGAAATTGCATCCGCCGCTGCCCGCGACGTCAGGCGGGCACGCATCAAAGCCGAAAGTGCAGCGGTCGGGCGTTTCGTCGCGGCCGACCCGGAGGCGCGGGCGTTCCTCGATCGCCTCGGACATCCGCCAGTCGAGGGTCTCTGACCCCGTGGCGACATTCGAAGCCGGGCAGATCGTCATCGCCGATTGGCGTGACGCCATTCCGCGCGAACCCAACAAGCTGCGTCCGGCGATCGTCATCGAGGACACCGGCCTGTTCGACCCCGCTTACCCCGCCGTCATCCTGGTGCCGTTGTCCGATCGGGCAGATTTTGTGATTCCGAGCCTCGCCGTGCCGATCGAACCGACAGAGGAGAACGGTTGTGCCAAGCCATGTTGGGCGATCTCCCACTTCGTCGCCACGATGTCCACCGCCCGGGTAACCGGAACCCGGTCGCGGATCACCCAAGCCCAACTGTCGCAAATCCGCCGGCAGGTGGCCGAGGCCATCGGCCTAGCCTAAGATCGGCCAAAACCAAGCCGAGGAAACCCGCCATGACCGTCACCGTCCTCTACACTGATCGTGTCTACCCCGACGACAGCGTCGAACGCCGCATTTTCGGCCCCGATGTCCGGGTGATCTTCCCGGCCAATCCCACCAACTCCGTCGCCGACCTGTCGGACGCGGATTGCGCCGCCGCCGATGGCCTGATGACCCTGCGCCACCGCGTCACCGCCCAGGATTTCGAGCGTTTTCCGAAGCTCCGCGCCGTGTGCCGGATGGGCGTGGGCTACGACAGCATCGACCGCATCGCTGCCAACGGGCGCCAGATCATGGTGCTCAATGTGCCGGATTACGGCACGACCGAGGTCGCGGACCACGCCATCGCCCTGACCATGGCACTGCGTCGCGGCCTGTTCATGCATCTGGAGGCACAGCGCGCCGATCCGCCGGCGCCCTGGAAATACATCGACGACCCGCTGGTGCGGCGGAGCAGCGTGCAGACCTTCGGCATCGTCGGCATGGGCCGCATCGCCACCGCCGTCGCCCTGCGCGCCAAGGCGTTCGGCTTCAAGGTCGTGTTCTTCGATCCGCTGCTGCCGAACGGGGTGGAACTCGGCCTGGGCATCGGCCGCGCCCCGACGCTGGAGGCACTGTTGGAACAATCCGATGTGCTGTCGGTGCATGTGCCTCTGACCCCGGACACGCGCAACCTGATCGACGACCGAGCGCTGTCGTTGCTGCCCAAGGGGGCGGTGCTGGTGAACACCGCGCGCGGTCCGATCGTCGATATCGACGCCGTGGCGAAACACCTGAAATCCGGCCATCTGGCGGGCGTCGGCCTGGACGTGGTGCCGGTCGAGCCGCCGGTCGAGCCGGTCCCGGAACTGATCCGCGCCTTCCGCGCCCGCGAACCCTGGACGATCGGCCGGCTGATCATCACCCCGCACTCGGCTTTCTATACGCCGCAAGCGTGGGACGATATCCGCTCCAAATCCGCAGAAACGATGCGCGCGGCGCTGCTGGGCCCGAAGCCGCAAAACGTGATCCCGGCGGACTCCTACTAGGACACGCCACCCACCGGGCGCCCGCTACTCCAGCAGCGCCCGGTGCTCGGGATCCACCATGCCGATGCCGTCCAGCGGCGCCACCCGCCCAACCAGGCTGTTGCCGGTGAGGGTGGCCGGCGTCAGGGTGCTGTTGCGCACGAAGGTCGTGGGGTCCTTCAGCAGGCTGGCGAAGCGGTTCTCCCGCACCAGCAGCACGTTGGTTGGGTTGGTCGTGCCCTCGACCCCGATCGAGATCGCTGCCGCCGGGTTGCTGCTATTGGCGCCCTTGCCCAGATTGTTGCGCTGAATCAGCACGTTGCCGCCGTTCGGCACATCGATCAGGTAGCTCGACGTGCCGCTGTCGCCATCGGCGATTTCGTTGTCCACGATCTCCGTCGTCAGCGCCCGCGATTTCACATGATGCGCCGTGCGGGTGTCCAGGAAGCGGCACCGCTCGATATGCAGCAGGGCGATATGGGTGCCGGCATACACCCCGTGCGCGCAGGCCCCCTCGCAGGAGCCATTGCCGCGAAAGGCGCTGTCGAGGATCCGCACCCGGCTGTTCGGCCCGCCGCCGAGCAGGATCCCGTTCTCGTTGTTTAGGAACCGGCTGTTGACGACTGTGAGGTTCGCGCCCTCCCCCAAAATGCCGGCAGCGGTGTGGAAGCGGCCGCGCGCGCCGGAAAACGCGATGTTGCGGATGGTGGTGCCATCGCCGACGACGACGAAGATGCCGCGCTCCAGGCATACTTTGTCGGCGACGATCACGCCGGGGCCGTGGCCCTCGATGGTCAGGTTGGCGGCGAGCCAGATGGCGCAATCGCGATAGACCCCTGGCTCGATCACGATTTTGTCGCCGTCGCGCGCGACCGAGGCCGCCTGGCTGGGAAGCTGGAATTGCGCCTTGGGGCCGACCTGCAACACCCGCGCGCAGGCGTCCCGCCCGCCCAGCCCCAACAGCAGCAGCGTTGCGAGAGCGAAAGCGACTGCGCTATGCCGGGTTGTCGCGCGCTTGTCGTGGTTCATGGCGCAGGCATCGTCCGAGGGGTCACCGTACGTCAAGATGTCCGTTTCCGTTCCTCCGCTGGTCCTGCATGTCTTCCCCAGCTTCGCGGTGGGCGGGGCGCAGGTGCGTTTCGCCGCGATCGCCAACCATTTCGGGCCGGCCTTCCGCCATATCGTGGTCGCATTGGATGGCAATTACGAATGCCGGGAACGCCTGCGCCCCGATTTGCTGGCCGAATTCCCCACCATCGACGCACCCAAGGGCGCCATGTTCGCCAATGCGCGGCGCTTTCGCCGGCTGCTGAAGCAGTGGCGGCCGGATGTGCTGGTGACCGGCAATTGGGGCGCCATCGAATTCGCCATGGCCAACATCCCCCCCGTCGCCCGCCACATCCATGTCGTCGACGGGTTCGGGCCGGAGGAACGATCGACCCAGATCCCTCGACGCATTTGGACTCGCCGGCTGGTACTGGCGCGCAGTCCGGTGGTGCTGCCGTCGCGCAATCTGGTGCGCATCGCGACCGAGGTTTGGAAGCTGAACCCGCGTTTCGTGCATTACGTGCCCAATGGGATCGACCTCGGGCGTTTTGCCGCCGCAGAACGCGCGCCGCACGATGGGCCACCGACGATCGGGACGGTGGCGGCGTTGCGGGCGGAAAAGAACCTCGGCCGGCTGATTCGCGCCTTCGCCCTCGTGCTGCAAGACACCCAAGCGCGGCTGACGATCGTCGGCGACGGGGAAGAACGGGCGATGCTGGAAGCCCTGGTGGCGGAGCGGGGGATTGGCGCGCATGTGCAGTTCGCCGGCCATCGCAGCGACACCCCGGCGTTGTATGCCGGCTTCGATGTCTTCGCCCTGTCGTCCGACACCGAACAAATGCCGCTGTCGGTGATCGAGGCCATGGCCAGCGGCCTGCCCGTCGCCGCCACCGATGTCGGCGATGTCCGCGCGATGGTGGCCGAGAGCAATGACCCGTTCGTGGTGCCGCTGGACGACGCCGCTTTCGCCGCCGCCTTGACGGCGTTGCTGCGGGACAAGGCACGGCGCGACGGCGTGGGGGCCGCCAACCTGGACAAAGCCCGCCGCGATTTCGCCGAAGCCGCGATGTTCGAACGCTACCGCGCGCTTTGGATGGGGGAGGCCGGTTGATCCAGGTCGCCGTCTCCGGGGTGCGCGACTTCGCGGCCCTGGGCGCGCAATGGCGTGCGCTGGAGGAACGCGCCGATCCCTCCTTCTTCCAAAGCTGGACCTGGACCGGATGCCTGGCCGAGGAACGCTTCCCCGACCCGATCCTGGCCGAGGCCTACGATGGCGGGCAAATCGTCGGCCTCGGGCTGTTCAATCGCCGGCGCGGCTTCGGGCGCGATGTGGCCTATCTCGGCGATACCGGCGGTTCCCCCTGGGATCGCCTCGCGGTCGAGCACAACGGGCCGCTCGTTGCGCGCGGCAGGGCGGACGCCGCCGCCGCGATCCTGCATGCGGTGCTGCGGCGGGCGGATGCGATCCTGCCCGGGATGGATGCGGCCGAACCGGGACTGCCGTACAAGTCCCAGCCCGCGCCGTTCGCGATCGCCGACGCCGCCTATTTGGACCGCCGCAGCGCCAACACCCGTCAGCAAATCCGCCGATCGGATCGCGCCTATGGCACCCCGGCCATCCTGCGCGCCGAAACCGAGGCCGAGGCGCATGCTTGGCTGGACGAGATGGCGGTGCTGCACCAGGCCACCTGGATCGCGCGCGGCGTCCCCGGCAGCTTCGCCGATCCGTCTTTCGGCCGCTTCCACCACGCTTTGATCGATCGGGGCCTGCCGCGCGGGGAAATCGACCTGTGGCGGATCGCTGCCGAGGCCGGGCCGGTCGGCATCCTGTACAATTTCCGCCTGCGCGGGCGTGCCAGCGCCTATCAGAGCGGCTTCGCCTACGATCCGACCGATGCCCGCCGCAAGCCGGGTCTGACATGCCATCGCCTCGCCATCGAGGCCAGCGCGCGCGACGGCGTTGCCGTCTACGATTTCCTGGCCGGCGACGATCGCTACAAGCGCAGCCTTGCCGATGGGGCGCAGACGATGCACTGGTTGCTGGCGGGACCCTGGTGGTCGCCGCAGATTCTGGCGCATCGGGCGCGCCGACTGGCCGCCGGGTGGCGCAATGCATGGGTGGGGAGGCGATGAAGCGGCCGCTGGTTTCCACGACCTCGGCCCTGGCGCTGCTTATGTGCGGCGGCGGCAGGCTGGCGGCGGCGCCGGTGGCAGGGGTGTCGGATTCCCTGCTGTTCGGCACCACCGACCAGACCGATGTCGTGCGGGAGGCACTGTCCCTCGGCGAGGCAGCAACGCCGTTGATCGCGGGCGTCGTTCGGCTGCCCAGCGCCGTGTCGGACAAGCCGACGATCGCCGATCCCAGCGCCCAATCGCCTAGCGCGACCTTCACCTATCGGCCGGCCGTGTTGGTGCGTGGCGATAGCGGGCCGGTGGGATCGACAGCGCCGCTCAGCCGGCGGAATCCGGGCAATGTCAGCAACCTCAAAGGCACGGTCGCGGCGTCGCAGGGCGGGATTTTCTCCGTGCCGGCGGGCGCGATCCTGGTGAACGACACCCCGGCGGCGGCCTACAACTACATTTTCCGCCCGACCATGGCGTTGGCTGCGGTGGTGCAGCCGGTGGATTTCAGCCAGATCGTCCCGCGCATCGAGCCGGCGGAAAGCCCCAGCCATTCGGTGTTCATCGGCGTAAGGCCCGCCATCCCGACCGAGGACGCGGATGCCGCCGCGCGCCGGGTTTCGACCCTGAGCGCCACCGGTTCGGCCACGCCCACCGTGGTGCTGCCCATTCCGCGCAAGGTCAGCGCGTTGGATGCCGAGAGCGCGGCCAATCTGGGCTACCGGATGGATGCGGGGCTGACGACGACGATCGGCTTTTCGACCCAGCATGTGCGCCCGACGCTGCTGCCGCGCGGTGCGGCTGCGACCTCGACGCTTGGCTACACCTACGTTCCGCGCCCGATCGCACCCCAACCGGCGACCCTGCCCCCGAGCATCGCGGTTGGCGTGGAGGAGGGGGCCGGGCGGGCCTCGTTCGGAACGGCCGGGCTGGCGCTCCCGCCGGCTGCCGAGGCCGCGCAGCAATTTCCCGCCGACAGCTTCGCAATCGCTCGGCCCGGTCGCACCCCCGAATTGGTGCCCGTGCCGATCGCGATCGGGAACAACCTGCTGGAACAGGCGGCCGCGGTGCGGTCGCTGATCTCGGCCGCCGAAACTGCGGAGTCGGACAGCGAATACAGCCTGCTAGGGTATGTGGCGCTGGTGCTGGCCGTGCTGGTGCCGGGCGGGCTGGCGTTCCTCGGGTTCCGGATGATCCGTCGCGCAGCACTGCGCCGACTGATCGGAGGGTGATGCCGGGGGGCATCATCCCCGCCGCCGCAAAACCCGCCCGATATCGTGCCGCAGCACCGCCGCCAATCCGCTCGGCAGCCATGGATTGGCCAGCAGCAAGCCGATGCGTTGCCGGCGTTCGGTCGCCCAATCCCGCTTATAGGCGTCGTCGCCACGGCCGAAATCGATACGCGCGACGTGTTCGACATCCAACAAATGCCGCAGCATGATCGCGGTCAGCACCGTGCCGGGGGAGTGTGCTTTGAACGCCTCGTCATGCGCGAGTTTCAGCACCGTGGCGTGGCCGGCCTCCACGATCCAAAATTGTGCGGCGACGGGTTGTCCGGCCAAAGACCACAGGCCCAGGCGCAGCGACCCCATGTGCGCGGCGGTGCGCATCAGCGCGGCGTTGAAGCGGGGGAAGGGTTCGGGTTCCTTCCAGCTTTTGGCGTAGACGGTTTCGAAGCCGGCGATCGCGGCTTCCAGCGCCTCGGCCGTATCCTCACCGGTCGTCAGGGTGAACCGCGCCTCTGCCAGCCGCTCGGCGCGACGCAGGCGGCGGCGGATCGTTTCGCGCAACGCGCCGGGACGGCTGGCAAGGTAGCGGTTCCAATCCAGCCCGGCGACCGATTCGTGCCAGTTGCCGAAATGCTCGAACCGGCGCACCGCCAGCCCGGCGGCGGCGGCGCCCTGGATCAAGGCCGGCAGATGCGGCCATTCCGCCGGCAACGCATCGATCCGGGTCACCCCGTGGCGGCGGCAATGGCGGGCGAAGGCGGTGCAGACGCCGACGATGTCCTCGCCCACGAACGACGGCGCATAGCGGCAGGTATAGGGGGTGGTGAAGCTGTCGCGGCCCAGCATAGGGAACAGGCCGACGGAGGAACCGGCGCGGCAGACGACGAAATGGGCGTCGGCGTCGGGCGGCGTTGCGTCGGCCAGCACCGTGCGCCACCAGGGGGCGGTGGCGAAGAACGAGTCCGCGGCGGCGAACAGCGCGTCCGGCAGTGCGTCGATCGAGCGGACGACCTCGGCTTCAGAAGAGCGCATACCACACATTGCCGATCCACTCGTGCAGTGCGAAGTAGCTGACATTCCAGGTGGAAGCGCGCGGCAGGAAATCGTCCAGGATCGCGCCGTCGCGTCGATCGGGCGGCGTCGGCGCGGGCACCACCGCGATCCCGGTGCCACGAAACGACAGAATGGCGCGCCGCATGTGCCAGGAATGGGTGACGACGTAGACCGAGGAAATCCCCTCCTGCCTGAGGATTTCGGCACTGTACTGGGCATTTTCCCAGGTGGTGCGGGACCGGCCTTCTCGCCATTTCACCGGCACCAGGAAGTCGTCGCGCATACTGTCGGCCATGACATCGGCGATCGATGGCAGATCGGGTTGCAGGGCGCCGCCGGAAATCATCACCGGCAGGCCGGTCTGGCGCTGCAATCGGGCGGCGGTGGCCAGACGTTCCAGCGACAACCGGCCGACGACGACCGGGGGGTTCGAGCTGGTGCGGCGGATTTCGGCGCCGAGCACGACGATGGCGCCAGGGGGAGGGGTGCCAGCGGGGAGGGTGCCGGCGGGGAGGGTTCCGGCGGGGAGGGTGGGAATATCGGCCTCCAGCGCGTCCAGCAGCCGGTCGGCGAACACCGGCATGCCCAGCAGGATCAGCCCGGCCACGGACACGCCGACCAGCGTGCGGCGCAGGCGCAGATGCCTGCGCGGCAGCAGCAGGGCGGCAAAGGCCAGCGTCACGAACCCGAACGGCGGCACCGCGAGGCTGACGAGAAGGGATTTCAGGAACACGCCGTGTCGTTACCGGCTGCTGGCCATCCACGCCAGCACTTCCCGCAGCCCGTCGCGCAATTTCACCGGCTCGTCCGGTTGCAGCGTGGCACGCAGGCGGGTCGGATCGCCCAGGGAGTGGCGGATTTCGCCGGCCCGTGGCGGCTGGAACGTGTGGTCGAGGCGGTTGCCCACAAGGCTGGCGATCAGATGCGCGAGGTCCAGCACCGAGGTCGCTATGCCGGTGCAGACGTTGAACACCGGCGCATCGGCGGGGCGCAATGCCATGCCTCCGAGCAGGGCGGCGACGACGTCAGAGACGTGGACGAAGTCGCGGGTTTGGCTGCCGTCGCCGTAGATGGCGATGGGGCTGCCGCGCCCGATCCGCTCGCAGAAGATCGAGATCACCCCGGAATAGGGCGATCGCGGGTCTTGGCGCGGCCCGTAGACGTTGAAGAACCGGAATCCGACGGTGGGGATGCCGTGGACATGGCTCGCGACCTTGGCGTGCAGCTCGCAGCCCAGCTTGTCGGCCCCGTAGGCCGAGAGCGGATTGCGATCGGCGGTCTCGGCGATCGGGATGGTTTGCGCGTCGCCGTACACCGCTGCCGAGGACGCGTAGACCACCGGCAGTTTGCTGCCCTGCCGGCGGATGGCGTCGAACAACTCGATCGTGCCGGACAGGTTGGCGCGATGGGTGCCGGTCCAATCGGTGGTCCCGCGCTCGACCGAGGCGATGGCCGCGAGGTGGAAACACCCGTCCACCCCGTCCATCGCCGCCTGCGCCGCGACGGGATCGGCGATGTCGCCCTGCCGAAACTCGACCCCCGGCGGCAGATTTTCAAGGTGGCCGGTCGATAGATCGTCCAACACCCGCACCCCATCGCCGCGCGCCACCAAGGCATGGCAGAGGTGGGAGCCGATGAAGCCGGCGCCGCCGGTGACGAGGTAGAATGCCATCGCCTAACCGTTCGGTTGCAGGATCTGGCGCAGCACCGACCCGTCGGACAGGCGATCGAAGCCCTCGTTGATCTGATCAAGGGACAGGAAGCCCGACCGCAGCTTGTGCACCGGCAGCTTGCCGCGCAGGTACAGGCCGAGGAAGCGCGGGATGTCCCGCTTCGGCACGCAACTGCCCATGTAGCTGCCACGGATGGATTTCTCATCCCCGACCAAAGCGCCGTGCAGGTAGGAGAAGCTGGCGTTGCTGGCCGGCAACCCGGCGCTGACCAGCATGCCGCCGCGCGCCGTGATGGCATAAGCGGTGTTCATCGCCGGGATCGAGCCGGCGGTTTCCACCACGTAATCCAGCCCGCCATTGGTGGCGTCGAGGATTTCCCGCACCGAATCGGCATTGCCCGCCAGGAAGCAGTCGGTCGCCCCGAGTTCGCGGGCTAGCTTGAGTTTTTCCGGGTTGGTATCGACCGCAACGATCCGTTCGGCGCCGGCGATGACGGCGCCCATCAGCGCGTTCATGCCCACACCGCCGAGGCCCACCACCGCCATCTGCCCGCCGGGCGGCACTTGCGCGGTATTCAGCACGGCGCCGACCCCGGTCAGCACGGCGCAGCCGAAGATCGTTGCATCGGCCAAGGGAATCTCGTCGGGAATGCGGATCAGCGCCGCTTGCGACACGACCGCGTACTGGGCGAACACCGACAACCCGCTGTAATGGTAAAGCGGCTCCCCCCCGCAGGACAGGCGGTTGGCGCCGGAAATCAGCGTGCCGTTGGCGCGCGACGCGTTGGCGCCCTGGCACAGGTTCGGCCGGCCGGCGTTGCAATACCGGCAATCGCCGCAACTGGTGACGAAGACGCTGATGACATGATCGCCCGGCTTCAGGCCGGTGACGCCGGGGCCGACTTCCTCGACGATGCCCGCCGCCTCGTGCCCCGGGATGGTCGGCAGCTTGCGCGGGCGCAGGTTTTCGATCGTGGACAGATCGGAGTGGCACAGCCCGGCGCCGATGATTTTATACAGAACCTCCCCCGGGCCGGGCGGATCGAGATCGACCTCTTCCACGGTCATCGGCATGGAGGTGGCGTAGGGGCGCGGCCGGCCTTGTTCGCGCAGCACTGCGGCTTTCATCTTCATCGTCGGCTCCTGTCTTCGTCGTTCGGTTATCCTCGGATGGCGCCGACGCGGCAAGATCGGACGCGCGGATCGACCGCATGGGCCGTCGCAACATGTCGCTAGCGCGTAAACCTGGATGGGATGGCTGTATCGATTGCCGTGGGGTCAGCGGGTGTCGTCGCCACGATCCAATCGGTGGATCGGGCGGCGACGGGTGGGTCAATCGATGTTGTTGGCTTGCAGGAAAAGGGCCTGCGACAGGGCTTCGAAGAAGCGCTGAAAGGGCGCCGGATCGGATAATTCGTGCTGATTGAGCTGACCCGAGGCGCGCACAATCGTGCGGGTGTTTCCACCCGGACGGATGGTGACGGTGAATCGAACCAAGCCACCGCCGTATCGGGTGGCGCTGATCGTGCCCAACACGTTGTCGGCGCGGTCGACGACGAAGCCCAGGTCTTGCAGGGTCGCGAGCGAGGCCTGAAACACCTTGGCGCCATCGGCGGTGTCGAACGCGCGGGTGGACATGGCGCGCTGCGCGGCTTGGGAGTTCGTGCTGGAGAGAACCTGCTGACGGCTGTCGACCTGGCAGGCCGAGAGCAGGACGGGGATGGCAAGGAAGAGGGGGATGCGGCGCATGGGGATCATATCTCGTGGGCCGTCAGAAAGGCGGATTGCGCTAGTTTCTCGAAGAAGGTCTGGTAGACCTCGGGCTCGGTCACGGTATCGCCGAACGCCAGCATCGCGCCGGGGCGGGGAATGATGCGTTGGAAGGTGGCCCGCACGGCGATGGCATCCCCGGCGGCGCCGGGGCGGACCACGATCTGGGCGCGGAACCGGGCACCGGACAGTTTGGATCCGACGATCACGCCGTGCTGGGCCTGGGTTTCCTCGATCGTGTAGCCCAGGTCCTGCAGGGTGCCGATGGCGGCCTGAAGCATCAGGTTCAGATCCCGGGTGTCGAATCGGCGGGATTCGCGGGCGCGGGCGGTCGTTGCTGTGGCGGTGGGCGTGAACGCTTCCGCCTGTTGTTGCGCCGTAGGCACACAGCCGGCCAGGGTCGCGCAAACGCCCGCGAGCGCGGCCCGTCGGCGGATCCCGGTGTCCATCAGAAGCTGCTGGAACGGTAGGAGAAGTCTCGTACCTTTCCGGCTTCATCGAATTTGACGATCACGGTCAAGGTTCGCTGGGTGGTCTGCGATGCGCCGGCTTGGCTGGTGGCGCCGCCCAGGAACAGGACGTTCACGCCGCCAGTGGAGGCCGAATAGACACGTTCGGAGGCCATCTTGTCATAGACCCAGGTTTCCCGGCGACGTTCCTCGGTCGTTACGATGTTGGGGGCGCCGAGAACGGCGATGACGTCCGCTGCGGTCATGCCGATGCGGATTTCCCGCTGGACGGTACCCAGGGTCATACGATCCTGTTCCTGACGCCCGGCGGCGACATCGCGGGCATGGTCGCTTGCTGGTACGCACGCCGCGGCGAGCAGGGCAAGGCCGAGGATAGGTTGGATCAATGGGGACTTCATGGGGTGTTGGTCCTGGTTGCGGGGGGCGTGATGGGCGCGGTCGATGGCG
The DNA here is from genome assembly GCA_025354865.1 of Acetobacteraceae bacterium. Classification (GTDB taxonomy): domain Bacteria; phylum Pseudomonadota; class Alphaproteobacteria; order Acetobacterales; family Acetobacteraceae; genus Rhodopila. The sequence continues at coordinate 67,674 of JANXMB010000047.1, forward strand.
CGGATGCGGCCTGGGTCTTGGGTGTGGTTGAACCCGTGGACGTGGTTTGTGGCGTGGTGGGTTCCTGAGTGGGGGGCTGGCTCCCCGCAGGGGTTTGAGCGGCCGCTCGGCGTTCCTTCGCCGCGTTCCGTTCGGCGGCCGGCCGGACGGGTTCGGGCGCGGTCGCGTCGTCGGGCAATGCGGCGAGTGTTCTTTGCGTCAGCGCACCGAGGGGATTGAAGAAATTTTGCGTAAAGAACTCGGGTGAGTCGACCTGGGCTTCCTGACGGAAGGACAGGATGAACGCGTTCGCCCGAACGACGGATTCCCGGGGTGAGCGGGGTTGCACCACCACCGCCATGCTCAGTGCGGTCTGGCGGGTGCCAGAGACAGTGCCGGCCCCTGGTTCGGCCTTCGTGATGCGGTAGCCGAGATCGTGCAAGGTCGCGATGACATCCCGCATGACGCTGTCCGCATCCCCGGGTATAACGCGGGTTTGCACGGCCCGGAGTTCGACGGCGCTTTTTTTACTGGGCAGGAAGACGATGCCGGGATTGGGCGGGGCACAGGCGGCCAAGGACGCGACCACGGCCAGCATCAGCATGTTGCGCATCATGTCAGCCCCCGCGTGCCAGGCCGGCACGCACCTTGTCGAAAAACCCGCCGGAGAATTCCGCCGCCGTCAGTTCCTCGGCCCTGGACGCACCTTGGCTGTTGGTGACGATCCGTTCAAACGAAATGCGCAGGATGGCTTCCTTGGGTACGCGCTGACGGGTGGTCAGGGTGGCGCGGATCACCTGATCGGTATCCCAGACGGGCTGGTAGCTAACACCCAGCAGCGCCAGACCGATGGTCAGGGCTACTTGACCGGCGACCTGCCCGGCCTCGGTCGCATCGCGGTCCTTGCTGCCGGCGAGGACGCCGTAGCGGGTGGCGCTTTCCTCGATCGTGAAGCCGAGGTCCTGGAGGACCTGCGTTGCTTCCACCAAGAGCCGTTCCTCGGTCGTGTCCGGGAAACGGGCGGTCTGACGCTCCCGCACCTCGGCGGCGTTGGTGCGTGGGGCACCGATGCGCAGGGCGGCCTTGTTGGCCCAATCCGGGTCTGGTGGTTGACAGGCGGCGAGCATTCCCGCGATCGCGAGGAGCGTGGCCAGACGCCTTGGGGCGGTTGCCATGAGTAAATCCTGGATGTCGAAATTCTTACTCTATCTTGAGACGGTACCGTTTCAGCGTCAAGACGGTTCCTGGCGATGGCTAATTATCTTGTCCGGTTTCGGTAGCACGTCATGTGGCCGCTCGTTCTTCTTTCGTCTGCTGGAGGAGCGGTGTCTCCGACGGACATCGTCCGGCGAGACCGCTAGGACCATCGATCCCCCGAGGGCGAAGCGTCCCGCCGCAACATTGCCCCCGCCCCGAAAATCGCGGACGCTCCTGGCCAATAACGCGGGAGGGGATCATGCGGCTGATTTTGGCTGTGTTGCTGTGCGGCTTGTTGGCGGGAACGGCGCAGGCGCAGAAGCGCGGCGGCACCCTGACGATGCCGTTGATCGACACCCCGCCCAGCCCGTCGCTGCACGAGGAAGCCACCATTTCCGTCGTTGTGCCGTTCATGAGTTTGTTCAACAACCTGATCGTTTACGATCAGCACAAGATGCAGAACCGGGACGATACCATCGTGCCCGACCTCGCGACCGACTGGTCCTGGGACGCAACCCGCACCAAACTGAGCTTTGTCCTGCGCGAGGGGGTGAAATGGCACGACGGCCAGCCGTTCACCGCCGCCGATGTGAAATGCACATGGGACATGGTATCTGGGCTGACGCCGAACAAAATCCGCAAAAGCCCGCGCCAGGAATGGTACGCCAATCTGACCGAGGTATCGGTCGAAGGCCCGCTGAAAGTCGTATTTCACCTGAAACGTCCGCAGCCGTCGCTGCTGGCCATGCTGGCGTCCGGCTATTCGCCGGTCTACCCCTGCCATGTGCCCTCGGCCGCGATGCGCACCAAACCGATCGGCACCGGACCGTTTCGTTTCGTCGAATACAAAATGAACGAGGTCGCCCGCCTCGAACGGAATCCCGATTATTGGAAGAAAGGCTTACCCTATCTAGATAAAATCGAAATTCCGATCGTGCCCAATCGCGCCACTCGCATGCTGGGACTGATTTCCGGAAAATACGATATCGGCTTCCCGACCGACGCCACCGTGCATCTGGTGGAGGATTTGAAAACCCAAGCGCCCGCCGTGCAATGCACGTTGCGGGCGATCGGCAGTTCCAACCTGATTATCAACCGCGAAGCCCCGCCATTCGACAATGCCGACATCCGCCAGGCGCTGGCCCTGACCCTGGACCGGCCGGCGTTCAACAAAATCATGAACGAAGGCGTGGACGGCATCGGCGCGTCCATGCTGCCACCGCCCGCCGGCGTCTGGGGCCCGCCACCCGAGGTTCTCGCGACCTTCCCCGGCTATGGGCCGGACCTGCCGCAACGGCGGGAAAAAGCCCGTAGCCTAATGCGAAACGCCGGCTATGGACCGGAGCGGCATCTACCGATAAAGATATTCACCCGCAATGTTTCCACCTTCCGCGATCCCGCGTTGATTCTGTCGGACCATCTCAAGGAAATCTATATCGATGCCGTGTTGGATGTGGTGGAAACGCCGCAATTCTACAGTCGGGTGTTCAAGAAAGATTATCAGATCGGGATGAACGCGACGGGTTACTCGCTCGACGATCCCGATCAGGTATTCTATGAGAATTACGGCTGCGGCAGCCTGCGTAACTACATGAATTACTGCAATCGGGAAGTGCAGGCGATGATGGATGCGCAATCCGCCGAGCTGGACGTCGAGAAACGCAAGCGGATGGTGTGGGAGATCGAACGCCGCCTGCTCGACGATGTCGCTCGCCCCGTCGCCTATCACGGCTATCAGGCCGGCTGCTGGCAGCCCTACGTGAAAAACTACGGCATCATGACGAACAGCATCTACAACGGCTGGCGGTTCGAGGATGTGTGGCTGGACAAGGACGGCTGACCCGGTTCCACGAACGCTCGGGGTTTGCCGACCGAGCGCGGCGGGTTAACCTCCGAACGAAACCGACCCGCCGCTGGAGCTGTCCCATGCCCCTCGATCCCGACCTGGAGGAACTCGCCCAACTCATCGACGCCGCTCGGCGCCTTGTCGTGTTCACCGGGGCGGGCATCAGCACGGAGTCCGGTATTCCCGATTTCCGCAGTCCCGGTGGGGCTTGGACGAAAATGAAGCCGATCGATTTCTCCGATTTCATGCGGTCCGATACCGCCCGCCGCGAGACCTGGAAACGGCGGTTCGATATGGAAGATATTTTCATCAAAGCCACCCCCAATCGCGGCCATCGCGCGGTGGCGGAGCTTGTGCGGCGGGGCAAAGCGTCCTGCGTCATTACTCAGAATATCGACGGGCTGCACCAGGATAGCGGCATTCCCGACGACAAGGTGATCGAACTGCACGGCAATACGACGTATGCGCACTGCCTCGATTGCGGACAACGTTACGAGATCGGTGCGTTGCGCGTCGATTTCGAACGCGACCGTATCGTTCCGAGTTGTGCGTGCGGCGGTTGGGTGAAAACGGCGACGATTTCGTTCGGCCAATCGATGCCGCAGCGGGAAATGATGCTGGCTCAGAAAGAAACTTTGGCGGCGGATTTATTCGTGGTCGTCGGATCGTCTTTGGTGGTCTATCCCGCCGCCGGCTTCCCCGAACTCGCGAAACGCAACGGCGCGGCTTTGGCCATTCTGAACCGCGACGAAACCCCGCTGGACGGGGTCGCCGATCTCGTGTTGAACCGTTCCATCGGCGATACGTTGGGTTCCGTTGTCGGGATCGATTAGAGCGCGATGACCGAAGGTGGAATCACCGGAGGTCTGAATTGCGCGATCGAACAAAGAGCGCGATGACCGAAGGTGGAATCACCGGAGGTCTGAATCGCGCGATCGAACAAAGAGCGCGATGACCGAAGGTGGAATCACCGGAGGTCTGAATCGCGCGATCTATCGGCCGGCTGTCCTACGCTTTTTCGAAAACCGGCAGGGTCAGATCGTCGGTTGCTTTATCGAAACCGACCTGCACCGGCAGACCGACGCGCAGGTCGTCGGTGGCGATGCCGCGCACCTGGGCGTTCATGCGCACGCCCTCCGCCAGATCGACAGTCACCAGAATATAGGGCAGGTCGCCCTTGAAGCCGGGGTGGAAAGCGTAATGGGTAATGGTCCAGCTATGCACCGTTCCGCGACCGGACGCATCGATCCATTTCGCATTCATCGAATAACAGGCGTCGCACACCGGCCGAGGATAATGCCGGACTTTCCCGCAATCGGCGCAGGCTTGCAGGCATAATTTGTTTTCTTGCAGTCCGGTCCAATAGGGTTGCGTGTCCGGCGTGGGCGACGGCACAAGCTTGTCGTATTCCACCGCCTACGCCCTCCGCATGATGGCGACGGCGCCATCGCCCATATCGCCGTAGCCGGTGACCAGACCGACTTCCGCGTCCTGCACTTGCGCCTGTGCTTCCCCGCGCAATTGGCGGGTGAGTTCGACGATGTGGTTCATCCCGGCCATGTGCGCCTGCGACAACAGCCCGCCATGGGTGTTGACCGGCATTTTGCCGCCCAGCCGCAAGGCGCCGTTTTCGACGAAGCCGCCGCCCTCGCCTTTTTTGCAGAAGCCGAGATCTTCCAACTGGCACATGACGATGTAGGTGAAGCAGTCGTAGACCTCGGCCACATCGATAGCGGAACGATCGACCCCGGCCATGGCGAAAGCTTTCGGTGCGGCTTTCGCAAGACCCAATGTCGTGAGATCGGGGCGTTGGGTGATTGCGGACGGGGAGTCGGGATGGCCCTCGGCGACGCCCATCACCAGGATCGGGCGTTTGGCCAAATCGCGCGCAACGTCCGGCGCGCTGACGACCACTGCCGCCCCGCCGTCGCTTTCCAGCGAGCAATCCAGCAGGCGCAGCGGGTCGGAAATCATCCGCGAGGCCTGATGGTCGTCGATGCCGAAGGGGGTGCGCATCGTCGCATTGGTTTGCAATGAGGCATGGTAGCGGGTGGAAACCGCAACCTCGGCCAATTGGCGGGAGGTGGTGCCGTATATCTCCATATGCCGGCGCGCCATCGGGGCGTAGAGCTGGGCTGGGGCGATGGCGCCCAGCGGCATTTCGAATTCCCCGATCGTGCGGAATTGCGGCATTTGTTGCACCCGCGTGCCGATCCGGCCGCCGGAGTAGCCGGTGCGACCGAGCGAAATCAGGACGTGCTTGCAGATTCCGGCGGCGATGGCGGCCATGGCGGCTTGGATCGCGGCAACGCAGGACGCCCCGCCCATCGGCGTGGTGGCGGAAAAACGGAGGTCCGGGATGCCGAAATTGGTGATGAAATCCTCGGCCACCGCGCCGTGTCCGTAGGGGATCAATCCGTCGATATCGGTCGGCTTCAGGCCGGCGTCGCGGATGGCGTTGAGCGACGCTTCCAACTGAAACGACAGCGGGGTACGGTCGGTACCGCGCAGATATGTTGTCTCCCCGACGCCGGTGATGGCGGCTTTTTCGCGCAACGACATGGACATTTCCCCGATCGAATGGGCGAAGTGTCGGTCAGCCGCAGTCGGTCGTCAATTCCGGGTGCTCGGCGTGACCTCGGTTCCCCGCCGACGCCGCGCCGCATATGCCAGACCGGCGATGCCGGTGGCCATGATGGCAAGCCCTGCCGGTTCCGGGACGCTGCTGGACCCGCCGACGCTGAAGCCGATGTTGAAACGATAGGCGAGGCCGTTAAAAAAGAAATTGCTGCCGGACGGGAAGGCCGACCCGACCGATCCGGGAATAGTATCGTTGCGATCGATCAGCGCTGCCGATGTGCCGGGCGCGAACACCACGTTGGTGGAGGATTGGTAAAGCCCGGCAACGATGACATCGCCCGCAGCCAGGGAAATCGTCGGGTTGATGCCCGAAACCGTGAACGCTGCGTTCACCAGGGCACCCAACGTGCCACCGCCAGTGACCGAGAAAGTGTCGCCGGTCACCAGGAGTTTGTAGCTGGCGCCGCTGCTGGTGCTACCACCGGTATATCGTGCGAGAAACGGCGTGATCGTACCGTCGGATTGGTTGGCCAGATCGACCTGGTTGACGACGATGGTCTGTGCAGTCGGCGCCGTGTAAATACCATCGTAATAGATATAGGTCAGACTGGCGATCGTATCTGCACGCTGGTTGTTCGAACCGGCACCGGCCGGCACAGCCGTGCCGAACGACGCGGCGGGTCCGACATAAATCTCGGTTGCATGGGCAACCGTGGCCGACAGCGAGAGACAACCGAACACAATAATACGCTGCAAAAATTTCATCGGACCGAACCTATTTTCGACGCGAACGCCGCGACGCGCGGCGTCCAAAATACGATACGATTTGAGATTAATGGCAATTTCGACGCAGCGCAAGCGGTTATTTCCGGAGCAACGTTCGGCGCTACCCGAAGTCGGTCGTCAGTTCCGCCCGCACATTCTCCGCCACGATGGCCATGTGGCCGTAATTGCGATGGTCGAAGCCGATGACCACCCCGGCGTCCGGGCTGGCGAAGGCGGCGATCTGTTCGGCGGTGAACGGGAAATGCACGAATTGCACCGACGACGCCTTACCGTCATCCCGGGTGCGGTCCTGATCGGCTTCGGCAACGCAACGAATGGTCTCGCCGCCGACTTTCAAAAACGCGGTGTTTTCGATGCCGCCTAGCGAATCCAGCACTCGCGCCCGGCGGATGGGATCGTCGATTTCGATCATGAACGTGGCGGTGAGTTCGGAGCCATTCGGTATCAACGGGTTATACGCCTCCAACTCGCCGGGGATCTGCTCGGCGCCGCCTTTTTCGATGTAGACCATCTCCTGCACTTGGTGCCACATCGTATCGTAAGATTCGAAATAGAAGGTGATGTAAGGCCCGACCTCCACCCGGCGGTTGCGCTTTTTCGCGGCGATGTCGCGGCGGTGCTGGGCGCGGGTTTTGGCGTATTCCGCAGCGGGGATAATGTCGGTCGCGACAATGATGCGTTTGGTCATGGGACAATCCTTGGCTCGACCGGGCGGCGGGCACAGGCCCACCATCCGCAGTGCGATGCGGTTCGAGGTAGAAACGACACGGGCGGCGGGCCGGCACCCGCCACAGTAGACAAGCCTATCCGGCGAAACCGTAGGACCGAGCAACCAATTGAATTGGATGAGTAACCAATTCTGGCTTCGGTCCTTCCTTGCCCAGGGCGTCGATGCCCTGGACGATATGTACCCCGGCCAGCGGGCATTCCGACATGACGAAGCCGGCGCCGTTCTGCTGCGCCTGATTGGCAACGGGTTTGCCGATTTTCATCGCCACCGGGAACCATTCCTCCTTGAAGCCCCAGGATCCGCCGTGCCCCGAGCATCGCTCGATTACTTTGACCTGGGAGTTAGGGATAAGGCGGAGCATTTCGGCGCCTTTTTGCCCCATGTTCTGCGCCCGAGCATGGCAGGCCATGTGGAGCGATAGAGTGCCGGGAACGGTTTCCATGCCGGATGCCATACCCTCCTTCTTCGCGATATCCACCACATATTCGCTGATATCGAACGTTGCTCGCGACAATAGCGTAACATTCTCGTCGTTCGGCAGGATCAACGGCCATTCCGACTTCAACATCAAACCGCACGACGGGACCAGCGCGATAATGTCGTAGCCCTTTTCGATCCACGGTTTCATTTCAGCCGAAACCTTGTGGGCGTTGGCCGCGACATCCGCGATGCGGCCTTGTTCCAGCAACGGCATGCCGCAGCAACTGGGGTAGACAACAACGGTTTCGACCCCGTTTTTCGCCAACACTTGGCGGGCCGCGACGCCGACATGGGGTTCGTTGAAATTGACGAAGCAGGTGGCGTACAACACCGCCTTGCGACCGAACGCCGGCGCATCCTTGTTCACGACGGGAATGTCGTGGTCCTTGGCGAAGCTATGGCTGGCGTATTTCGGCAGTTCCGCATCCTTGTGCAGCCCGGCGACAGACCGCAACACCCGCCCGGCGGTGGCGTTGCCGCGCTTGGTCGTCCAGTTGGCGATCGGCGATACCAAAGTCGCCAGCGCGCCGTTGCGATCGGTTTCCGCCAATTGCTTGTCGGCGAAAGGAACTTTGCCCTGCCGGTCTTCCATCGCCCGATACCGCAACATCAGATGCGGGAAATCCAGATTGAACGAATGCGGCGGCACATACGGACATTTCGTCATGTAGCACAGGTCGCACAACGTGCAGGCATCCACGACCGACTTGAAATCTTTACTATCGACGGTGTCGAGTTCTTCCGACGGCGCGGCATCGACCAGATCGAACAGCCGAGGAAACGAATCGCACAGATTGAAGCAGCGCCGGCAACCGTGGCAAATGTCGAATACCCGGCGCAATTCCTGCTCGATTTCCTCGGGATCGTAAAACGATTCATCCTGCCAGGGAATCGGATGTCGGGTCGGCGCCTCCAGGCTGCCTTCTCTCATCGCTCTATGCTTTCGTTACTTTGTCGCGGGAATCGTCCCCTCCACCCGCGAGCGGGGGAGGGGGTAGTCAAACCGGGATTAACCCAGCTCGTTCAAAGCCTTCTGGAACCGACCGGCATGCGAGCGCTCGGCTTTCGCCAAGGTTTCGAACCAGCCGGCGATCTCGTCGAAGCCTTCTTCGCGTGCCGTGCGCGCCATGCCCGGGTACATGTCGGTGTACTCGTGCGTCTCACCCGCAACAGCGGCAGCGAGGTTGTGGTTCGTCGGGCCGATCGGCAGGCCGGTCGCCGGGTCGCCCGAGGCTTCCAGGTATTCCAGATGGCCGTGCGCGTGGCCGGTTTCACCTTCGGCGGTGGAACGGAACACAGCGGCAACGTCGTTGTAGCCCTCGACGTCGGCCTTCTGGGCGAAATAGAGGTAGCGGCGGTTAGCCTGCGATTCGCCGGCAAACGCGGCTTTCAGATTGTCTTCGGTCTTGCTTCCCTTGAGCGCGGCCATAACGGGTTCCTTTCAGCTTTCAGGACGATGGATCGGGAAGGCGCGTTACCCCTGCTCATGCAAGCGGCCCCGCCTTGCCTCCCAACGCATGCTACCTAGACCATTCGCTGCTTAAATTGAAGTTGTCAGGATCATGAATTTTTTCGATCATGTTCAGTGGCTCGACCGATGGTCCACCCGCAGGCGGCCAAAGCTGCACGCATATGCGGCGGCGGTTCGGCAACCGCCTGGACCGGCGGCACCAGCGGTAGAACCAGGGCGCGCGACAGCAAATGCAGCGGCACCGCGTCGGTCGCGCCCGTCCCGTAGACCGTATCGCCCAGAATCGGGCAGCCGAGCGCGGCGCAATGGACCCGGATTTGATGGGTGCGCCCGGTGTGGGGCTGTAGTTCGAGCCAACACAGACCGCCGGCCCGCCCCAGCACCCGCCAATCCGTGACCGCTTTCTGCCCGGCGGGATCGATCGCCATCCGCCAGCCGGTTTTAGCCTCCCGCCGAGCCAGAGGGGCATGAATGGTGCCGGACTCCGCCGCCGGCCCACCGACCACGATCGCCCAATAGGTCTTCTCGGCCCGCCCCTCGGCAAACGCTGCCTGCGCCGCGATCAACGCCGCCTTTCGCAACGCGATCGCCAGGCACCCCGAGGTATCGGCGTCCAACCGATGCGCCAGCCACGGCCCATCCTTCCGCTTGCTCAACGCCGCAAAACAATCCTCCACGCTCGGACCGCCCCGAGGCCCCGGGTGAACGGGCAACCCGGCGGGTTTATCCAGCACCACGAAGCGTTGGTCGCGGAAGACGATCCGATCGTTCATACTGATCGGCGTATAGGACATGCGGTCGGCTGACATCGGGCGACGGGGCAGCCGCTCAGTCCGGATCGCGCCCGCGTACCGCCGCGTAACCGCTGCCAAACGCCGCATCGCGCGCCTGGAATGCGTGCTTGACCCCGTGTTCCCGCATCGTCGCCTTGAACGCCATCGCTTTCGGGGCGAGGTGGCCGCGTGCATCGATCTCGGCCCCGATGCGTTGGACGGTGCGGGCGCCCATCAGTTCCAACCCCAGGTTGACCATGCGCTTGTTGGCCGACAGCAGATGCGGGTCCACCAAGCCCATCCGATCGGCCAGCCGCATGACCTCGGTTTCCAATTCGGCGGCGGGGTAGGATTTCAGCGCCAGCCCGATTTCGGCGCAGTCTTTGCCGGACAGGCAGTCGCCCGTCAGCAGCAGCCGCTTCGCCCATTGCGGGCCGCAATGATACAGCCACATCGACCCCGGCGGAGTCCCAAGGTCGCGCACCGGCGGAAACCCAATCCGAGCATCGTCGGCCACGATAATAAGGTCGCAGAACCAGGCGAGTTCGGTGCCGATCCCGATGCAGGTGCCGTGGACCTGGGCGATCACCGGCTTGTGCATGTCGAACAACTGGATGCGCAGCCGCTGGCC
>JANXMB010000051.1 GCA_025354865.1 Acetobacteraceae bacterium
GGCAAAGCCCCCGCCTTACTTCCTTCATGACCGACCCCGCACCTTCGTTGCCTCCGTTGCGTGAGGTGATTGCACGGCATGGGTTGGATGCCAGGCGGTCATTGGGGCAGCATTTTCTGTTGGATGCGAACTTGATCGGGCGGATTGTGCGTCAGGCCGGGGATTTGGCGGGGCGGGAGGTTGTGGAGGTGGGGCCGGGGCCTGGCGGGTTAACGCGGGGGTTGTTGGCGAGTGCGGCTGCGCGGGTGGTGGCCGTCGAGATCGATGCGCGGGCTATCGCGGCGATCGAGGAGTTGGGGGCTGCGTATCCGGGGCGGTTGGAGATCGTCGAGGGCGATGCGGTCCGGCGGGACTTGTCGGGACTGGTGGCCGCGCCGCGGCAGATCGTCGCGAATTTGCCGTATAATGTGGCTTCGCCGTTGCTGGTGGGGTGGTTGCGGCAGGCGGCGTTGTGGGAGCGGTTCACGTTGATGTTCCAGGCCGAGGTGGCCGAGCGGATTTGTGCGGCGCCGGATACGCCGGCCTATGGGCGGCTCTCGGTGTTGGCGCAGTGGATTTGCGTGGCGGAGCTGCGGTTGCACATTCCGCCGGCGGCGTTCGTGCCGCCGCCGAAGGTGAATTCGGCGGTGGTGGTGCTGACGCCGCGCGCCGAGCAGCCGGCGCCGGCGTTGTTTGCCACGATGGAGCGGGTGACGGCGGCGGCGTTCGGGCAGCGGCGCAAGATGTTGCGGGGGTCGTTGCGCGGTTTGGGGGGCGAGGCGTTGCTGGAGCGGGCGGGGATCGACGGATCGCGGCGGGCGGAGACGCTGGATGTGCAGGCGTTCGAGCGGCTGGCGCGGCTGGTGGCGGCGTGATCGCGGCCACGATCCCGCGTGCGGCGCTGGTGACGGGCGGCGGCAAGCGGCTCGGGCGCGCTATCGTGCTGGCGTTGGCGGAGGCGGGTTTCGATGTCGCCGTGCATTGCCGCGCCAGTATGGCCGAGGCGGAGGCGACGGCGGCGGAGGTGCGGGTGCTCGGGCGGCGTGCGGTCGTGCTGCGGGCGGAGCTTGGCGACGAGGTGGCCGCGCGGCGGCTGGTGCCAGACGCCATGGCGGCGTTGGGGCCGCTCGGGGTGTTGGTGAACAACGCCTCGACATTCGAGCGCGACGAGTGGGCGGATGCGACGCGGGCGTCGTGGGATGGTCATATCGAGCCCAATTTGCGAGCACCGTTCGTGTTGACGCAGGATTTTGCGCGCTGGTTGCCGGCGGCGGCGGAGGGGGTGGTGATCAACATGCTCGATGAGCGCGTGTGGTCATTGACACCGCATTTCGTCAGCTACACGGTGTCCAAGGCGGGGTTGTGGGCGTTGACGCAGAGCCTGGCGCTGGCGTTGGCACCGCGCATCCGGGTGTGCGGAATCGGACCGGGGCCGGCGGTGCCGAGCCCGCGACAGACGCAGGCGCAGTTCGACCGGCAGGCGCACTCGGTGCCATTGCGGCGGCCGACCAGCCCTGAGGAGGTGGCGCGGGCGGCGCTGATGATCCTGGCGCTGCCATCGTTCACCGGGCAGATGATTGCGTTGGATGGCGGCCAGCATATGCAGTGGGCGCCGGGCGGCGGTGGCCCCGCTTTGGAGGAATAGGTGGAGCAGGCGCGGATGGCCGATGCGGCGCGGGGGCTACGGCATGTGTTCGTGCACGACCTGGTGCTGGCGGCGCGGATCGGGGTCTACGCGGCTGAGCACGGGCGAACGCAGCGCGTGCGGATCAACGTCGATCTCGGCGTGACCGATGAAGCCGGTGGCGACGCGCTCGCCCGGGTGGTGGATTACAGCGTGATCGTGGATCAGGTGCGCGCGATCGTGGCCGCCGGGCATGTGCAACTGGTGGAGACTTTGGCGGAGCGGATCGCCGCTTCGTGCCTGCTCGACCCGCGGATAGAAATCGCCCGGATCCGGGTTGAGAAGCTTGACATCTATGCCGACGCGGCGGGTGTGGGCGTGGAAATCGAGCGGCGCCGGGCGAATGTTGTCCACCACGGGGTAATACAACCTTAAGTTACAGTCACATGGCGGATGTTGTTAATAATATTACAACACGGTCACATTACGAATGAATGAATTCAATGGGTTAGGTTTTTTGCGTAAATTTTGGGCAACCCGATAAATGACAGGAATACCGCCGTCTCCGGTCTTTGCCAGGATGGTTCTCCACAGAGTTATCCACCGATTTCGTGGATTGAATCCGACCCGGTGTTTGCGCTTGAGGCAAAGCCGGATGGGCGCCTAAAGCAAGCGCATGATGGACCCTGCGGACCCTTCCCCCCCTTTGGTGCCGGCGCCCCCGCGCGGGGTCGGTGTGATCGAGGCGGCACTGCTGACCATGCCGACGGCGCCGGGCGTGTATCGCATGCTCGATGCCAAGGGCGACGCGCTCTACGTCGGCAAGGCGCGCTCGCTGAAGAAGCGGGTGGTCTCGTACACGCAGATCGCCCGGTTGCCCGAGCGTCTCAGGCGGATGGTGTCGGAGACGGTGACGATGGAGATCGTCACCACCCATACCGAGGCCGAGGCGCTGCTGCTGGAGGCGAACCTCATCAAGCGGCTGAAGCCGCGTTTCAACATCGTGCTGCGCGACGACAAGTCGTACCCGTGGCTGATGCTGACGGAGGACCATGATTTTCCGCAGATCGCCAAGCATCGCGGCGCGCGCGGGCGCAAGGGGAGCTATTACGGCCCGTTCGCCTCGGCCTGGGCGGTCAACCAGACGGTCACGGCGATGCAGCGGGTTTTTCTCCTCCGGTCCTGCGCCGACACGGTGTTCTCGACGCGGCATCGGCCGTGTCTGCTGCATCAGATCCGCCGTTGCTCGGCGCCCTGCGTGGAGCGGATTTCCAAGGAGGACTATTCTGCCCTTGTGGACCAGGCGAAGGTGTTTCTGTCTGGCAAGGGCGGCGCCGTACAGCAGGCGCTGGCGGCCGAGATGGAGGCGGCGGCAGAGGTGCTGGAGTTCGAGCGCGCCGCGGCGATCCGCGACCGGATACGGGCGCTGACGCATGTGCAGGGCACCGACATCATCAATCCCGCGTCGCTGACCGATGCCGACGTGATCGCGGCCTGGCAGATCGCCGGGCAAAGCTGCGTGCAGGTGTTCTTCATCCGCGGCGGGCGCAACAACGGCAACCGGGCGTTCTATCCGGCGCATGCGCGCGGCGAGGAGGTGGCCGACGTGCTGGCGGCGTTCGTCGCGCAGTTCTACGACGACAAACCGCCACCGCCGTTGCTGCTGCTGAACCACGCGATGCCCGAGCAGGACCTGATCGTCGAGGCGTTGACGATCAAGGCGAACACGTTCGGGGCGGGCAAGCGGGTGGAAATCGCCGTGCCGCAGCGGGGCGAGAAGCATGCCGTCGTAGCCCATGCGGAGGTCAATGCGCGCGAGGCGCTGGAGCGGAAACTGGCGGAGAGCGCGGGCCAGGCCAAGCTGCTGGAGGGGGTGGCGGAGGTGTTCGGGCTGGGCGGCACGCCAGCGCGGATCGAGGTCTACGACAACAGCCACATCATGGGCACGAACGCCTATGGGGTGATGATCGTCGCTGGCCCCGAGGGGTTCCTGAAGGCGGCGTACCGGAAATTCTCGATCAAGGGGGCGATCACGCCGGGCGATGATTTCGCCATGATGCGCGAGGTGCTGGAGCGGCGCTTCGCCCGCGCCTTGAAGGAGGAGCGCGAGGGGCCGGGAACGCCGTCATGGCCGGATGTCGTGCTGATCGACGGCGGCGCCGGGCAGCTATCGGCGGCGCGCACGGTGTTCGAGGAGTTGGGCATCGATGATGTGAAGTTGGTCGCGATCGCCAAGGGGCCGGATCGCGATGCCGGGCGAGAATGGTTCCACAGCGACGGACGGGCGGCGTTCCAACTGCCGGTGCGCGACCCGGTGCTGTATTTCCTGCAACGGCTGCGCGACGAGGCGCACCGCTTCGCCATCACCACGCATCGCGCCGGCCGCTCGAAGGCGCTGGTAACGAGCGAACTGGACGAAATCTCGGGGATCGGGCCGTCGCGAAAACGCGCGCTGCTGAACCATTTTGGCTCGGCGCGCGGGGTCAAGCAGGCCGGGCTGTCCGATCTGGAGGCGGCGCCAGGGGTGTCGAAGGAGATCGCCCGGCGAGTGTACGGACATTTCCATCCCGGGGCGCATCTGGAGGAAGAAGGCAAGGCCCGAGGCGCTGCCCCTGGACTCCGGCGGGGATCAGGAACCCTTTGATCCCGCGACTTCGATGGCAGGGCTGGCAATGCGTTCGAGCCTGCGGATATGCACCGGGCGGTGATGGCGGCAGTGACGGCGATTTCGACTTCCAGGCCGACCACGCGGCAGATCATGACGAACTGGTCGATGCAGTCGCGCTCGGCGATCAGTCGGAATGGCTGACTCTTCC